>MUZY01000189.1:3505-4801 GCA_003266065.1 Methanosphaera sp. rholeuAM130 | reverse complement strand
CCGGTACAACATAATCATATGTTGCGATGCCGTTTACTATGTTGGTTGTTCCTATGGTCAGTCCATTGATTTTAACCGCCACCTTTCCACCTGTCAATGTCTTATTTTTTACCGTGAACTTTGCCCCGAAGGTAATTGGTGAGCCTATCGTTGCATTTGAGTAATATACTGATGCGGTTACCTTATCCTGCACTCCAAGTATCGTGGAGAGATTTGAAGGTGCATATTGATCGTTTCCATGATATCTTATTACAAGTGGCATTGTCGTGATGGGACTGTTTGAAGGTATTTTATATGAATAATTTGCCTTTCCATCGGTCAACATCTGCGTTGCCATAGTAGTGCCGTTTAATATGAAGTCCACCTTACCGTTCATATTGTTTCCCAGTACGTCCTTGACGGCTGCGTTCATCTGTACAGTTGAACCCGGTGTTCCAAGTACCTTATCTGCCGTTATCAGGGTTTTTGTCTGGTTTTTGGTGATTGTTGCCGTTGCACGTGCAGTTGAGTTCTGGAAGTTTGTACCGCCCATCACTACCATAACATCATAGTTGCCGGCTCTCCAGTATGTAGGAATTTGATATGTAACCGTTGCTTTGCCACCAGTAATCTTGCTAGTTCCCACATTTGTTGAACCGAGTCTGAATGTGGCAGTTACGTTGGAGACGTCACTTGTTCTTGAACTCATATATGCGATAAGCGTTATTTTTCCGCCTACCACACCATCAACATTTTTTGCACTGCACTTTATAGGGTACAGGTAGTTGTTTTGAACCAAGGCTTTTGATTCGTTTTTGACGGCCTTGTCACCGTATGTCATGTTTGACTGCAGTGAATTGTTGGTGACGTTGTTTTGGACGCTGTCATTGTCAACGTATACAGCCCACTGTGCATTTGTCTTTATGGTGTTGGCGGTTATTGAGTTGTTGTGTGACTTTTTGCTTAAGAGTACACCGTCGTCACCGGGAGCTATCAATTGGGAATACATGACATCATTGGTCGTTCCATAGTTTTTCATTGTAATGTCGAATATGTTTTCTTTTATGGTGTTATGTGTTGAGTAAACGCTTGAAACACCATACGGTTGGCTTCCCTTGACCTTGAATACGTTTGTGCTTATGATATTATTATTTGAATGATCCATCAGTATGTTGTATGTGGCCGTACCCTTACTTGTAACGTTATTGTTAGTAAAGGATAATCTTGTAGTTGAATTTAGAACTACCCCATATCCATAATCCGCATAGTATTTTGCATTTCTTCTTGGCGTTATGCTTATGCTGTTCTGGTTGACGA
>MUZY01000189.1:468-3337 GCA_003266065.1 Methanosphaera sp. rholeuAM130 | reverse complement strand
GTGTATGATTTGAACTGTGACTTGCTGGTTATAATGTTATGGTCGATTACGTTTGAGGAGGAATAGATTACGAGTATTCCGTGTTCATGCTGAATGTTCTTTATTGTTCCCAGTCTTTCGCTGAACATTATCTCTCCATAATCCTCATAGGGATTGTTTGTCTGGTTAATGAAGATATTGTTGTTTTTTATAATGTTCATGTCCGAGGTGTAGAGGAAAATACCGTCATTAACGTAGTCTCCGCTTGTTGTAATGTTGTTGTCGGATATGATGTTGCCCGCAGAGGAGTATACGAGTATTCCAATGCTTTCGGCCAGGTCGTAATTGTTTATGGTGATACCCGTGACATTGCAGTTGTTTACCTCGATTAGTTCTATTGCATGCCTGTTTACGTTATTTGTCTTTCGGGTATTGTTTATTGTGATGTTTGAGAGAACACTTAGTGAAGCATCCTCGGAGAGTATTATAGTACCCATGTTTATAGTGCAGTTTTGTCCGACGACGTTTACCTGATTAGTGAATTGGAGATTTACATTGTTGAATGTTCCCCGTAATGTAATGTTGGAGTTAGGGGTTATTATCTGCTTTGATATTCCCTCGGCGTTGAAGTATGTATTGTAGTTGGACATTGTTACTGTTACGTTGATGGCCTTTTCCACGACGGTCGTAGCTTCCAGTGCCGTCGGCGGCAGATATGCATTTGTCAATCCGCTGCCCTTGGCTGACAGCAGCACGTTATTCTTGGTTACGTTTATGTTTATTTCATCCTCTTGAAGGGAGCCTGCCTGGGAGAAGTCTATTGCGTAGGTTGACTTTGAATTTATCTTGTTGTTGTGTACCAGGATATTGTTTACTCTCTTGGTTTTTGACTGCTTTTCGAAGAGTATTCCCGTCTCCTGACTTGTAATGTTGTTGTTTGTTATGCTGATATTCTTATGGGCTCCTTTGGAGTATATTCCATAGCTGTTTGATGAAGTGATGACGTTCCCGTTTATCTTTACGTTGCTTGAAGCTATCTTTATTGCCGGAGAGTTGACTGAGTTAATTCTATTATTTTCTATTGTGACATCGGCATCCCCCGTATAAATTCCTACGGCAGACTGGTCTACTGTAATGTTGTTGTTTTTAACCGTACATATTCCGCTAGTATGTACTGCCTGCATGATTGCATGAATGTTGTTTTCGGTTATGGTGTTGTTCTTGTTTCCCTCACATGATACTCCTCTATGTCCACCGAGTACCGTGTTTTTTCTTATGATGTTGTTTGAACCCATTACCTGTATGGTATAGCACCATACCGTATCTCCACCCAAGACGTAGTTTCCCTCTATGAGGTTATTGTCGCTGTATCCTCCTTCCATAAATACTGATCCGTAGACGCTGAGGTATATGCCGTTTGCGAATGTACAGTTTACCCTATTGTTGAGTATGCTGTTGTGGTGGGATGTTGTCAATACCACCGCACACTGCTTATAGTTTGAAAATAAAGGGGGATTATCAACCCTTTTACTGGTTATGTTGTTGGATTCTATTGTTGAATTCATCATCCTGTCACATACTATGCCGTATGCATATAGGTTCTGTACGAATACCGTGTTATTATATACCGTGGCGTTGGTTGTATGATTGATGAATATTCCCAAACCGTACTCGTTCGTATTATTGATGTTGAGGTTTGATACCCTGCAGTTTTTGGCAGTTACGGATACCGTACAATTGATAAGTTTAGCGTTTTTATTTATGCTGGTCAATGTCAGATTCTCCTTGTCCAAAGTGAAATTGACGTTTTCAAAGCTTCCCTCCAAGTTGATGGTATCCCCGCTATAGACAAGTCCCGTAGTGGCTGTCATGTTTGTTTTTGAATCTTCCTTGAAGTATTGGTTATAATTATCCCTTGTTAGCCTGGTTGTAATTGCCCCTTTCTTAATGTCCTTCGTATCTTCATAAACTTCTACTTGATTATTATCCGTATTATCGCCAACAACCGAATTAGTCGTATCGTCGATGGCAGTAGTGTTTGAATCTGCCGATACTGCAGATAATGATAAGAGCAATATCAGCAGAATAAAAAACAAATAACTAGCCTTCATAAATGCGGCCTCCCAAATAAAAAATATTTGATTAACATTCAATAATATTAATTTGTTTATTTGAATTAATATAAATTTTATCCGATTTTAACATTCAATCACATGCTAAAGAAGACGAACATGAAAGTGGAATGAAGTTATACCATGGATGAAAAAGCAATGAATCTTCGAAAAAGAAGACATGCCCCCTATATCATGTCTTAAAAAGAATTAATAATTTGATGAAAAAATAAAAGGTATTTCTGAAGGATATATTAAAATACAATAAAAAAAAGATGAAAAAGATAAAAAAATCTAATATAAATTAGAGATAATATCTTTTTAGTTAACAGTCAAGACTTTAGTATCTTCTAACCTATCATAGTCAGAGGATGAAAAGACTGCCGTTATGTTGTAATCTTTAGCTTTCATATCATCAGGCAAAGTGTATGTTACACTTACTTGATTGTCGGATACCTTGGCATAGATTACCTTGCCGTTAGCATCTTTGACTGTTTTACCGTTAATCTTGAAGACTACTTTACCTCTGCTGATTAGCTTATCCCCATCGGTTATTGTAGCTGTCAATGTGATGGTGTCTCCAGCACCGGCGGTTATGCTTTCTGTTGTTAGTGTTGGTACTGATTTTGCTACTGTGATGTCTGTTTTTTGGCTTGTCAGTTTAGCACATTTTGTTGATCCAGAGTATATTGCTTCTATTGTTGTGCCTTCTTTTGTCCAGTCAGTTGGCACTATGTAATTTTCGATGGTTGCAGTACCGTTTACTACTTTTACATAGA
>MUZY01000189.1:0-390 GCA_003266065.1 Methanosphaera sp. rholeuAM130 | reverse complement strand
TGTAGGTTATTGTCAGTGTCTTATCGCCAGTGGTTGTTGAAGTATAAGTTATTGCATTGTCATCTGTAGTGTATGTGTTTTCACCGTCGGTTACTGTGACTGTTCCTGTTATTTCTCGTCCGAATGCATCTGTCGGCGTTATTGTTAAAATGTTTTCTTCATTTACCACTATCTCTTCAGGTAGGATTATGTTATCCAGTTTTGAAATGTAGCCTGTAGTGGTTGGTGTGTTTGATTTTTTTGTAGCTGTTGTATCTACTGCATCGTTTCCCACCAAGTCCAATGATTCAATGTAGTTATTGCTTACTTCTCCTTTTGTATATGTTACTTTGACTATCGGTACGCCATTTTGGGTTGTATTGACTAGTACAACATTATTTTTGAAATTTA
>MUZY01000244.1 GCA_003266065.1 Methanosphaera sp. rholeuAM130 | reverse complement strand
CACAAATATACAACAAAATCAGTAACCAAAAGTGTATATTTATGCATATTATTAACAACACTATGCATACAACAAGATTTCAAGACAAAAACAAAAATGCAACAATTATCCGAAGGAAACATAGAAGGAAGACCCTCAATAAAACACAGAAGAAAAAAGAAAACTAAAAAATCATAAAATAGTACCAATACACCTGTACCCCAGACAACAAAGCAAACAACAATCTTGGATTATCAAAAAGACAAACAAAAAACACTATTTGACTATTGATAAATCGAGTACCCTATAAAACAAAGATACCAAAAAATCTACAAACACCGATTCCATTGTAGTGAAGGCATCAATGGATTCTTAAAAATAAAAAATGGAATCCTAAAATTCATAGGTACAACCACAAAAGCAGTACAAAATGAACTTTACCTGCGAGGCTTATATTACAACATAATTCGAAAGACAAACCTCAAAGACACCATATACTAACTTATACTATACCAAATACTACTCATTACCTGAAAAAAATACAATACAAGAGAATATGCCGTCAAAATTCCAGATTAATACTTTCACATGATAAAACAATACATTTCATGAATAAAAAGCACCAATAAAATCATCAGTGCCTAAGTAAATATCCATTTTTCATAAAACATAAACTTAACCACCAAAAGAAAAAAACACATCTAAAAACACAAAAAAAGAAAATAAGAACTAAAAACTTATAAAATATACCAAACAAAAAAATAAAATATTCAATCATTAAAACTAACAAAAAAACTATCTTAAATAATTAAGTAGCTTCCCCTTAACAAAAATAGTTTTCAATATGTTAAAAAATTAACACCGGATGGTGTAGCCGGCTATATTGAATCAATAATGGATCCAAGATAATTCTAATACCAATATTATATGAAAGGAATTAAAGATTTGAAGAAGAAGATGAAATTATATCTTCAAATTAACGGCTTTCCAATCATGAATTACTTTATCAAATTCATCATCTAATTCATCTTCAGGAATTCTTTCTTTAATTAAGTCAACACGACTATGATTTCTGATGACCTTTGGAATTTTCATTAAATTACTTTTGTAATGTGCATTTAAGTATTTAATCGTATTATTAGGTATATTAAACTGTTCACCTTCAAATTCACATTTTTTTAGAGGAAAAATATCTGAAGTATGTAAGGGAACTCTGATTGTTCCATCCATTGGCGAACCCATAAAATTTGTCCTATCAAAGGTAATGTTAATCTTTTCACCATATTCGATAGCCAATTGAGAAAAGTCAGAATAGTTTCCTTCTATAATTTTATCTCGTAAATTTTGCCTATATTCTATAAATTCTTTAGAATCATACTCTTTTAATAGTTTATTATCATCATCTGGAGAAGTTTCATAATAATCAATAGGATGAATATCAACATTTGCAAGGGGTGATACTTGAACAAATTGTGAACAAGGAGCAGGTTTTCCTTTAAAAGTTACATTTCTTAGCGGTCCCACACCCTTACGTAATTCAACATTTTTTAATTGGGGATAGTTATCTATTTCTATTTCGATGACTTTTATAAACTCTTCATAATCATCACGAAGCATGGAAATATCAGCTTCATCATCCCATGGAATAAATCCATTATGTCTGATAGCCCCGACAAGTGTTCCATAGTCTAACCAGTAGGTATAACCATATTTCTCACATACATTTACCACAAACCTTAATAATTCAAATGTCTGAAGTTGAAGTTTTCTAAGAGGACCGCCTATTTCAAAATTTGAATCTATAAAAATCATATTGAATAATTCAGTATGAGAATCTACAGCATTTTCAAGAATTTTAACCTTTTTTTGTAAAGAAACTATCTTTTTATTAGCTTTTTGAAGTTTTTCTTTTTCGATTTCTAACTCTTCATAATATTGATTATTGTCTTCTAAAAGTTTTTTTTCATCCAATCAAATCACCGAAAAAAGTGTTAATTTAATTAAAAAACGAAATATATTATTTAAATTCTATTTCTATTTATAATAGTTTTATCAAAATAAATATATATATTTAATGAATGATTAAACATTTTAATATAATTGAATAGAAAAAATGATAAAATTAGGGTGAAAAATGTCTAAAAAATTTATTTACTACTATACATCAGATATGTAACTTTTTCCAGAATAATTAATCATCAAACAACTATTTGATGTATAACTAGCTTAATTATTTTTATAACAGCCCCATTTTAAGAAATAATTTTAAAATAATATGTAGTTTAATTAAAGAATTATTATTAAACATTATATGTAAAGGTTTTATAGAATATAACTTCCAATAACAGTAAATTTAATTTAAAAAGTCAAAAATAACAATTATTTGATTAAGCAAATAATAAAATATGATGACAAAAACAAGGTAAAAATTAATAGAAATCGAACATTGTACTTTATTGAAAGTAGAAATACTTAGTGATTAGCAAAATATTTAAATAAAATCAGTATATAAATAATAATAATCAATAATTTATTTTAATTACCCATTAAAAAAAAGGTGAAAATGGTGAATAATAAAATAGTTATACCAATAATTATTATTCTTTTATTAGGAATAGGTTTATTCGGTTATCTTACTTATTTTGCTGACGATGGATCAGCAGTGATAAGCAATTCAAAAATTTCAATTCCATCAACATTTAAAATAGTTAAATCTAAGGAAAAAGAAACAGTGATTAGTGATGGTAAACTAAATATCACATTAACTGTATGTGACAATAAAAGTGTTAAAGAGTTAGTCGATGAATATTTAAAAAGCAAAGAAACAAAAAATCAAACTGTTGAATCTGAAGATATAACGTTATCCGGTGTTAATGTAGTTAAGACTACTTTAGTTGATACTGAAACCAATATTACCTTTGTTAATTATTGGTTCGAAAAAGATGGTAAACAATACAGATTCCATAGCGATATACCTAATGCTCAAGATGATCAACTCAAATCATTTGAAGGAACTGTTGCAACATTAATTAACGGAACAAGTAAAACATAGTTAATTAACAACCTTTATTTTTTTTTCTTAGGCATTATTTTTTTTTAAATATTAATTATTTAATGCTATTGCTATTTCTTTGAAATAATATTTTATTTTTTAAAATTGATTATAGATAGTAACCCCCACTTCTAAAAAAAAAGTTGATATACTTATTATTATAATTTAGGATATCCTTTTTATGGATTATAGCAGTTTATCAAATTAAAAATTCCCTCACGCCGACGTATTCTCCAAATTAAATTCTTATAAAGTATCATTATCTGTTCAAAGTGAATGTAGGATTTAAAGATTTAAAAAAAGAATATTATTTAATAAATAAAAGTGACTGAACAATCCTGATTTAAGAAAAATCTCTTCAAAAGTCGAACTCACCTAACTATCAAAAGAACCCAATAACATCATATTAAAAAAGATTATATAATATAATATCTATAAATAGACATATAAAGTTAGATGTTAAAAGTTTATCAGAATATTATATGAAAAACAAGTTTTAACGTAATTTAAATAAGTATAGCTTAGTAGTTTAGGAGAAATTTTATGAGTATTGATGAATTAAAAAAAGAAATGGAACAAACATTGAATAAAGTTAAAATACATAATTTAATTAATTTTGACGACAATCCACAAGAAAATGTTAAAGTATCCATAATTATTCCCATATATAATAATGAAATCTATTTAAATCAATGTGTTGAAAGTGCAATTAACCAAACACTTGAAGAAATTGAAATTATTTGTGTAAATGATGGTTCTACGGATAATTCATTAGATATTCTTAAAGATTATGCGAAAAAGGACAAACGCGTAAAAATAATAGACAAGGATAATTCCGGATATGGCCACGTTATGAATCTAGGTATGGACATGGCCATTGGTGAATATATCGGAATCTTAGAAAGTGATGACTATATTTTACCGGAAATGTATGAAACACTATATAATGCTGCTAAGGAATATGAATTGGATTTTGTTAAAAGCGATTTTTATAGATTCTATGGAGAAGAGGAAAGCTTAGTGACTGATTTGAATAAGATTGCAAGAGCAGATGATAATTACAATACAATTATTACTCCAAGAGAATTTCAGGAATCTTTTAAATTTATTATGAACACTTGGAATGGAATTTACTCTGCTGACTTTCTACGCAATAATATGATTAGACATAATGAAACCCCAGGTGCTTCTTTCCAGGATAATGGATTCTGGTTTAAAGCAAACATATATGCAGAAAAAACCATGTATCTTCCTGAAGCATTCTATATGAATAGAAGAGATAATCCCAATTCTTCCGTTTATAATCCTGAAAAAGTTTATTGTGCTAATGACGAATATAAAATGATTTACGAGTATTTAGAAAACAATGGGCTGAAAGAAGAATTTATGGAGGTTTATAATTACAAAAAATACCATACATATATGTTTACTTTAGACAGGATTGCACCTAAATTTAGAAGGGAATACATTCATTCAATTTCAAAAGAATTTAAAGAATCTGAAGATAAAAATGAATTATATTCCAGATATCTATCACCTAGTGAATGGAATAATATATTATGGATTATCAGAGACCCTGATGAATTTTATTATGAAATGAATAAAAAGAATATTAAAGTTTCCGTTATTTTACCAGTATATAATGTTGGAAATTACTTAGATGAATGTTTAACTTCTTTGATTAATCAGACACTGAAGGAAATAGAAATCATATGTATTAATGATGGCTCTACAGACAATTCATTGGATATTATTAAAAAATTTCAGAATATAGATCAGCGTGTCAAACTTGTTGATCAGGAAAATAAAGGTGCAGGATACGCCAGAAATGTTGGAATAGATATTTCCCAAGGAGAATACTTATCCTTTTTAGATGCTGATGATTATTTTGATAAAGATATGTTAAAGCATGCGTATAATAATGCCATTAGAACTTCTTCGGATATTTGTATTTATGAAGCCTGGCTTTATGAAAACAGCACTGGTGAAAAAACCAGATGTACTTATGGTGTTCGCAAGAATTTACTACCTAAAAAAGAAGTCTTTAACAGAAGGGACATAAATTCAAATATTTTCACTAGCATTATGGGATGGGCTTGGGACAAGTTATATAAAAAGAGCTTTGTTTTAAATAATAATCTTCAATTTCAGGAACAAAGAACAACGAATGATATGTACTTTGTCTTTGCATCATTATTAAAGGCGGGTAAAATATCAATCCTCAATGAAAGATTATATTATCAAAGGAGAAATGTTCCAACATCTCTATCAAATTCACGTGAATTATCATGGGAATGCTTCTATAATGCTTTGGTTAAGGTCAAAAAAGAATTGATTGACATGAACATTTATGAAGAATATGAACAGGACTTTATTAATTATGCATTGCACAGTTGCCTATGGAATTTTAATTCATTACGAGAACCTACAGCCAACAAGTTATTTAAAAGATTAAGAACAAAGTGGTTCCATGATTTTGAAATTACCAAACATGACGAAGAGTATTTCTCAAATAAACATGAATACAATCAATATTTAGAAATTATGTCCATACCTTTATATGATAAGGATGCTTATAACTCATATAAATTAAATTATTGGAAAAACAAGTATAATAATGATGTGAACAATTCATTTATGTCTACAGAAGTTCAAATTGATGAAAAAGAAACATTGACTGTTGCACAAATGAAAGAAAAATTAATTTGGAATCGTCAACAAAAAGCATTATTTGAAAGAAGGTATAATAATAAAGAGAAAGAATTTAATAAGCTTGTTAAAGACGGAGAACATGAAAGGCAAATCCTTAATGAAATACGAAATTCCAAATCATATAAATTAGCTAGAGCAATGTCCTATATTCCTAGAAAAATTCGAGGACACAACTAAACATGAAGGGTGATTATATGCATAATAATAATATTGATAATAATTTTTTTATCATTGCATCAGATAATCTTGAAGAGGTTACTTCACAATTATATGGATACATACTAGTTGACAATGAGATTATTACTAAAAGTTCTTTAAATGATGATGTAAAATTACCAAAAAACGGTTGTTATGTTAATATACGGGTCAAAGAAGATGAAATAGAAATAGCCCAAGATATAAATGCCAGTTATGGATTATATTTATACCAAAATCAAGATTATTTTGCCATTTCAAATTCATTCCTTTATTTGGTTGAATACTTAAAAGACAAATATCCCCTCACATTTAATGAAGATTACGCCTTGGCATTCTTATCAACAGATTTGGTTTCAATCGCATACAAACAAACCATAATTAATGAAATTTCCTCAATATCCCCAAACAAGACAGTTTATATTGATAAAGAAACTAAACAGATAAGCATGGAAAAAGTATTGAAGGAATATAAAACAATTTCCATAGATTCAAAAGAGGGGATTGAATTACTGGACAGTTGGTTCTATTCCTGGGTAAATTTTATTCGTGAATTAAAATCAAAAACCAATAATATCCGTGTTGATTTAAGTGGAGGTATTGATTCAAGAATAATTTTTGGCCTGATAATTTCGTCTAATATCAATTTAGATGAGATTTACATCAATACATATACTGATAATCTACATACACACAAAGAAGACTATGAAATTGCATCAGAAATATGTTCAAGATACGACATAGACATTAATAAACAAATGAACTTGCCAATAGAATTTTATGATGAACCAGAACCTATTCTTGATATTTCATTTTACACCAAGTTAAGTTTCCATAAACAAATGTACTATAAACCTTATAAACAACTTGAAACAAGCTATTCCTTCAAAGGTTTTGGTGGAGAAAATATACGACAGTACTGGAATCATAGCCCCCAAGAACATAAAAAATGGTTAAATAAACTTTCAAGCAATTATGCGATATTATTTAATTCGGCTACTCAAAAAATTCTTGATTCCAACTTTGAATCATTGAAAGAAGAATACTCCGTTGAATCTAATGATTTGACAAAGATATTATATAGAGAAGTAAGATCTCCTAATCACTTTGGAAAGTCTTCTGTTGAAAGTTTTTTATCCGATGAAATTGTAATATCACCACTACTAGATTTTAAACTATCAAAACTCAAATTATCAGCTGAAAACATTGAATCAGATAATCTTTTATTGGCAACCATATTCAACAGATATTTCCCAGAACTATTATCTTTCAAATTTGATAATAATAAAAGCATCGATACCGAAGCCATTAAATATTCAGAAAAGATTAATGAAAAATACCCATTTATAGAAAATAATCTAGAAGTAGTATCTAATGATAACTTGAACAATAAAATTAGAAAAATACAAAAAACAATTACATCCAATATCAATTCTACAAATTATCATACGGATTACGATGATACTTTTTATATTAACCAAAAAGATATAATAGAAGAACATGAAGACGAAATCAATAATTATCTGAAGAAAATTGTATCATCTAAAGCATTTGAAAATTATTTTAAAACATATTTCCCTTCATCATATTATAATAAAATGTTAAACCATTTTTATAGCAGGAAATATTACCCACTACAATCTGCACATGCAGCGATTTCTGTCGCACTGTTTAAACATATTACAGAATACAATAAGGATTTGTTATCAAGAGAAAGTATTGGTTGGTTAACTGATCTTTCAAAAGAAGTTATCATAACTGAAAACCAGAATAATGTCTATCTCGAATATCTTGATAAATATAATACATGCAGACTTGATATTAAAAATAAAGGTAATCCAGACAATGATTACGATATAGTTTATTGTTCTGATTGCAATACATATGTTGAAAAACCAAACTGGTATAACACCAATGACGGGGTAGGACGAATTTTCCTCAGTTCCAATAACTCCTTAAAATTACAGATAGTATGTATAAACGATGGTAATTTAGAAATCAACATTAGATCAGTTGATTTTAAAGATTCGGAAAACAAAGCAATTCCTATTTATATTGATTATGAAAGATTTATAGTAGACAGTGAGGTTATCTTTGACAATGGAAAAGTTATTTGGCATAACCAACCATTTAAATTTTCAAAGGATGTTAAAGATGGGCAGATAGTAAACATATCCCTATTCTGGAAACCATTGAATAAATTTAGTTTATTAGAACAAGAAGAAAAATAAATTAATGATTAACAATCCAATCAATAAAAAAATATATCGGAAAAATCATAATAACTCTTATTATGACTTATTTAATAATTTTTTAATGGAACTGATTAAAAACTGTGAGAAATGTGAAATTATGAATCCTTTAAAACATTTATTTAATTATTTTTTGAATAAAAGTAGCACTTTTAATTTCTATAAGGATAACTATGAATTACTAATTAACAAAAAGGATGAAGACTCAGTAAAAATAGAAGAATTAACCAATGAAGTTAATAACCTTAAAATAACCAATAGTTTTTATAATAAAGAAATCAAGAATTTGAAAGAGGTTAATACAGATTATAAAAATCAAATAGAATCACTTAGCAAATTATGCCAAAAGCAAGAAAATGATTTTTTTAATGAACTTGAATCCCAGAAAACCACTATGATTCATGCCATTGATGTTTTAAGTGAAAATTCTGCAAACATAAACAACAACATTGAACAGTTCAATATGTCCTGTCTGAAAAATTTAACCCAATCAAAAGAGGAAATAATCGATAAACTGGACATGAATACATCGAAGGCCATCAGCATTACAGAAAATACAAAAGAATCTCTGCTTGATCAAATAAATAATAATGAAAATACTGTTGATGAATTAATCAATAACGCCAGTGAGAGCATTTCCTTTCTATTCAATGAAAATACGAATAAACTAATTAAACATAATTCCAGTAATATGCAAGACATAACCACCATAAAGGAAAATATTGAAAAAAATAATGAGTATTTATTAAAATATCTCGATAATTATTTGAATTTAGATAAAATTGATATTTTCAACAACATTTCAAATGAACTATCCAACAATAATTTTACGAACTTAGATGCATATCAAGAAATTATCAGAATGAAATTATTTGATGAAACATACTATAAAAAAGAATACAATTACAACTCAGATATAGATCCATTATTACACTACATTTATAAGGGTTATAAAGAAAACATGAATCCCAGTCCCACATTTGATAATGACTATTATAAGAATTCCAATGAGTGTATTGAAAAATCAGACCTGAATCCACTTGTTTATTTTGTTTCCAGAGGATTCAAAGAAGGGAATATCCTATTCAATCCAAACGTTATGGATATAAAACACGTCAACAAGTATGAATTGGATGAGGAAATATCAAATTTCAAATCATCAGGAATTAATATAAGAAAAAGAAAACCAAAACTAATTGTATCACTGACTTCATATCCCGAAAGAGTGTACGACATTCATTATTGTTTATATTCCATATTAAATCAAGATTTAAAGCCTGATGAAGTAATCCTATGGTTAGCAGAAGAAGAATTCCCAAATCATGAACTGGACATACCAAAACAGGTACTGAAATTAAAGGATAATGGTTTGACAATCAAATACTGTGAAAACATCAAATCATACAAAAAATCAATACCGACCCTAGAGGAATATCCTGAGGAGATTCTGGTTACTGCTGATGATGATGTCTACTATCCACCTGATTGGTTAATGAGGTTATATGAAGAACATTTAAGATATCCAAAATGCATTATTGGTTTGCGTTCAAGACAGATGCAATTAAACGATAATTATGAATTCATTGACTATAACAAATGGAAACTAGCAAATGAAGAAAAAAAAGAATCTTATTTAAATTTCATGACAGGTTCTGGTGGCGTACTATATCCTCCACATTGCTTCTACAAAGATGTTCTGAAAAAGGAGATATTTTTAGATATTTCCGAAAGTGGTGATGATTTATGGTTTTGGGCAATGGCCGTCATGAATAGAACGAAATATAAAGTACCGTCAAAAAGGTATAACAGATTAATCTATATCAATCCAGCCAGAGAACGATTATTGATTAATGAAAGTACTTTATGGTCTTCGAATATGAATGAAAATAAGAACAACAGTCAAATTAAATCAATAATTGAAAAATATCCTGAAATTATTGATATAATCAAAGAAGAAGAGTTCAATTAATTAAAAACCTGAAAAACTACTATTTTTAATTTTTTAAAATTCATTAATTGAAAGCATGCAAAAATTATGGTTATGTGTACATATTAAAAGAAAAAAAGTCAAAAAAGGAATAAGTTAATGGAATATTAACTTATTGGTTTAATATTTCTATAGATGTTGATTTTGCTTGTGCACTCTTATATGCCACTCTATCCTGCGTTACCATCGTTATTTCATTGAAATTCTTGTACGGTGGAATGGTAATGTTCTGCAAGTCTATTTTTCCTTCGGTTACTTGATAGTATATTGGTTCATTATTAGAATCCTTCAATGAAACGCCGTTGATTTTTATGATGACTTTGTTGTTTCCGCGTACATAATTGTTATTGTAATCCTTTATCGTACCTGTGATTGTTATTTTTTTGGTTCTGTTGAATACCGTGATTTTATCCATGCTGATTTTAATATCTGATCGTTCAACCTGGAAAGTGCTTGAATTCTTTATGTCCGAAACATAGTTCGGATTATAGTAACCTGCCATAACCGTATGATTCTTAGGATTTAATGTTTGACAGTCCGTTACTCCGGATAATCCCAGTGGCACCTTATAATCATAGGTAGCCACCCCATTTACAACTTTAACTTTTGCAACACTTCCATCTGAATTCTTAAGTGTTAATCCATTTACCTTAAAGTAAACATAATCAGTTCCATCACTCATCATATTTGTCGTAGCCTGTTTAGTGATATCACGTACATTGGCTATTAATCTGATATATTGGTCTTGTTTTACTTTGGTAACGTTTGTCGTAACAACCAGACTTGCCTGTCTTCTTTGGATTTGTGCTGTTGCATTATTTGATCTTGATGCAGCATATCCGTCCGTTCCGGCATACACGGCTGTCAGCTTCTTTCCGTTTCTGACATTCAGATATGCTACGATATCATATTGAGCAACCCCATTTACTACGGATACTTTCAGTGGCGTTGTACTTCCATTTATCTGACCATTGCTTTTTACTGTAATGTCATTTATCTTAAACAGAACGTATCCTCCATTGACATTCTTGCCATTTGCATCCTTTACAGTTGCTTTGAGTGTGATTTTTTCACCTACAACCCCTTCGGTTCTGTATACAGTTGTAGTTGTTGAAATTGTTTTTATTTCATCTTCGAAGATATTGTTGATGATTTTTCCATTGTTTCCATCGTTGTATATTGTTGCTGCATACTTGGTTGCACCATAGTTTCTATTGCCTGACATGGTAACGTCTGTTCCATAGTTTTTCACAGGAGTTCCGGTTGCCTGTGCAGTATTCATAGTGAATGTATTGGAACTTATTTCAAATGTGTTTGCACGGTTTGATATTGCAGCTGCATTGGTAGCGTTGTTGTTGGTAAACTGATTGCTGTTAATGTTGATATTCGTTGCATTGGTATATACTGCCCCACCGGATGAAGTTGCAGTGTTCTTTGTAAATGTGTTTGATTTTATTCTTACGGTAGCACTGATTAGGTTTGATACTGCCCCACCGTTACTTCCGGCATTGTTGGAATCGAAGGTGTTGCTAGATATGTCTACTATTTTACTGTCGTAGTTAACTATTGCTCCACCGGCACTGTTAGCCTTGTTTTTACTGAATGTGTTGCTGATAAATGTTGTATTATTAGCGTGACTGGTCATTACAGCTCCACCACTTTCTGCCGCATAATTGGATGTGAATTCATTGTTTTTGAATGTCATGTTTTTGGTTGAGTAGAGATATACTGCCCCTCCACCGAATTTTGCAGTGTTTTCTATGAACTTATTGTTTGTAAATAGGGCATGGTTTCCATCAAAGTACGCTGCTCCACCGGAGTTATTTACTTTATTCTGTTTAAAAATGTTATTTGAAATTGTCGAATAGTTTGTTCTGATGAATATTGCACCCCCATCAACATCCACTACGTTAGATATGAATTCGTTATCTGTAATGGTCAAATATTTTCCTTCATCATATATTGCCCCTGCACTTCTGTATGCATGGTTTTGTGTAAATATGTTCTGAGTTAGAGTCAGATATTCACCATCACTGAATATAGATGCAGCTGCCTTTTCACAATCGTTTTTGGTGAAATTGTTGGATTTTATTAATGTGGTTTTAGATTGCAGTACTCCAATTGCTCCTCCACCTACTGATGCCTGATTTTGTATAAATTCATTACCAATAACGTTTGTATTTTGTGAATTTGTTATTGCTATAGCACCATAACTGTTTTTTGCCTTGTTGGAATTGAATTTGTTTCCCGTAATATTGACATTGTTAGTAGTGTATGTGACCATAGCTCCAACAGTATCATTAGCAGTATTCTTATTGAATTGATTGTTCATAAATACTGAGTTGTTTGCGTTTGAGTATAATGCACCTGCTGAATTTGCGGAATTTTCTGTGAAGATATTGTTTGAAACTTTAAAATTGTTTCCCGCATAATCTTCTACTGCTCCACCTATTTTTGCAGTGTTTTTTATGAAATTGTTGTTGTTTATTGTTGTGAAGTGTCCGCTTGTATATACTGCTCCACCTAAGTTAGTTGCTGAGTTTTGCGTGAAATTACTATATGAAACTGTAGTGCGGTTTGCCAGGTTGTATATTGCTCCTCCGGATACCGTTACAACATTGTTCGTAAAGACACTATTTGATATTACTGCATTATTTGCCCGGTTATATATAGCAGCACCATAACCGGCTTTATTGTTTTTGAATGTTGAATCGCGAATGTTCAATGATCCGTCATATTGTTTTAGTACAGCTGCTCCGGCATCACTTGAGGACACATATCCATTTGTAAAGACAATGCCACTTATGGTTACGTTTACATTATAACCAACGGATAATATTCTGTTTTTAGATTGTCCATCCAATATGGTTTTATCCTTTTGACCGGTAATTGTGTATGTTCCAGCAGTATTTAATGTTAATGGAGCTGTTAACTTGTAAGTACCGGCATTGATTATTATGTTTCCGCCTTTGGTTGACTGTACTTTAGTAAATGCTGTGTTGATGTCATATGGACTTGACTGGGTTCCGGAATTCGTTGATTTACCGTTAGTCGCAACATATAGCGTTGCGTCTTTTTTAATATTTTTATGGTCTGTTTTTTCTATATTCTTTTCATTAGTTATTTCATTATCGTTAATACTGGTTATTTTACTTGCATCTTCAATTTTTTGAATGGATGTTGATTGAAGATTGTCTGAATCGGTACTTCCATCAGTTACGTTTGATGTGGCCGATACAACAGATACCGTTAAAAAAACAAGTATTAAACTAAGAAATATCATTGATAATTTCTTATTAAAATGCATTTTTTACCACCGATATTTTTTTATCCCATATTAATAATCTAAAATAATTAAAAATATTATTATAGGATAATAATCATATTTCTATTTCAGAAAATATTTAAATATTCCTAATGATTTTGAAATAGAAGAAATATTTAAATTCTAAAAAGATTTTAAAAAGATTTCAAATATTTGATTATTTGATATCAATATATGCAGTAGTACGCTAATGATAAATGAGTTATGGTTATTGAAGTTAATTGATTGTTAAATTTTTCAAAAATCATCCGATTAATGTTTTATTAATGAGATAATATGAATGCCAGCCAAAAAATGTTTTTAACTTGTCATTCTATAATGTTTATTAATTATAAAGTAGATATAAGTTTATAAAGAGAAAGTTTTCTGATAAAAAAATTAAATTAAATCTTTTTATTTTTTTCTGTCAAATGTTTGGATGCAAAAATATGAACTATCAATATAAATTTTCAGTTATAATGGCAATTTACAATACCGGCGAATACTTATATCAATCAATAGACTCTATAATAAATCAAACAATGAACTTTGAAGACAATGTTCAGTTGATATTGGTTGATGATGAAAGTACGGATAACTCCAGAGATATTATAAGAGAATACGAAGAGAAATTTCCGGAAAATATCAAAGGTATTTTTTTAAAGGAAAATAAAGGCCAGTCAAATGCCAGAAATCGGGGATTGAAATATGTAAAGGGCAAATACGTGAATTTTTTAGATAGTGATGATTATTTATCGGACAATACTCTGGAAGAAGTTTATTCCTTTTTTGAAGAACATTACCATGAAACGGATATCGTAGCAATACCTATTTACTTCTTTGAAAGGATGAATGGAGAACACATTTTAAACAAGAAATTTAGAAGAAACAGGGTTATCGATTTAATCGAAGAACCTAACAATCCACAATTATCCTCTTCATCTGCATTTTTCAAAGGGGAAAGCTTGAAAAGATATGAATTTCCTACAAACGTATCATTTTCTGAAGATTCCATATTAATCAATAAGTTGCTGTTTGAAAAAAAGACGTTGGGCGTTATCAATACTGCCAGATATTATTATAGGAAAAGGGCAGATTCCTCCTCCACCATTGACACTTCCACTTTAAAGGAGGATTACTTCATTGACAGACTGAAAAACTATTTCATCTATCTGATAGATTACAGCATGGCTAAAGAAAATGAAGTGCCTAGCTTTATCCAGTACATGTTTGCATATGAAATTCAATGGACTTTAAGGCAACCGGAATTGTCATTGGACAATCAGGATGATAAAAAGGAGTTTTGGAAGTTGCTTGATTACATATTGGATCATATGGATTTTGAATGCATATCCCATAACCAGTACATTACCTATGACTTATGCAAACTCTATTTTATCTATTTGAAAAAGAAAAACTTACATTATGACTTTGAAGACAAACAGCTGAAAATAAAATCAGACGATTACGTTTTGGATAACCTGAATAAGCATAAGCTATGGATTGACATAATAAAAATTGACAATGATATTCTGAAAATATCCGGATTTTTGAACAGCCTTTTTGACATCGACCATGTATCAATTGTTGCCACACGAAAGGACAATAACAAGGGCAAAGAAGATTTCATTGGCAAATACGTCAAATATACTTCAAGAAAGGATGTCGTATTTCTATCAAGAAAATGGCAGTTTAAACATAACTTCGACTTGGAAATTCCATTGGAAAAAGACAGTGATTTTACAGATGTACTTCTTAAGTTAATATTCCATAAGGATGGCAATAAGTCCAACTTCAATGAAAATAATGTGATTCCAATAGATTTGGCTATTGACTTCTCAAAAACGTCCAACCTATCAAATATCAGCAATTATTTCATCAAGGATTCAAAAATAGTATTGTTCCAATCAAACATGTTTAAAATATACCCGTATAAATATAAATCATTAATCAGAAGGGAATTGGAAGTTTTAAAAAAATTAATCAAACAGAAACATTACAGGTATAAGGAAGCGTTCGGTTTAAGATCCATATATTTATTAACCTATCCATTTGTTAGAAGATTGAAAAAAGATAAGTCAATTTGTATTTTTATGGATCGGCCAGAATCTGGTGATGATAACGCCGCTCACCTGTTTAAATATGCAAATACAATTGATGATCAAATGATTAAGTATTATGCACTCAAAGATGATGGCAAATGTTTTGATGAACTTTCACAAAGCGGCAAAGTGTTGAAGTACAAATCATTCAAGCATAAATTGATGTATTTGTATGCCGATAAGATTATTTCATCACACCCATATCAAACTGTCATAAATCCATTCTTTGAATATGATAAAATCACGAACATGTTCTACAATGGATTAATTACATCAAAGATATACTTTTTACAACATGGAGTGACACTGGGCAACATTTCAGGTTGGCTATCCAAGTTCGATAAGGACTTGTCGCTTATTACTACGGTATCCCAAGAGGAACATGATTCATACCTTGTGGAAGGATACAACTATGACGAGGACATCATCCAGATATTGGGTTTTCCAAGATATGACAATCTAAAGAACAATCCTAAAAAACAGATACTGATTATTCCAACCTGGAGAAAGTATTTGAAAGGAAATAAAAATTTCTTTTTGAATTCCGAATATTATGCAAATCTGGAAAAACTATTAAACAATACCGAACTGATTGAATTATCAAAAAAATATGGATATAAAATTGTATTTAAGGCACATCCTGAATTATACAGATACATAACTGATGATGAAAGGTATCTTGACCTGTTGAACATCAACGAAGACATTTATGTCTCAGAGGATGAATCATATCAGCAGTTGTTTGAAGAATCATCAATAATGATTACTGATTATTCATCGGTTTTCTTTGACTTTGCATACCTTAAAAAGGCATTGATTTATTATCAGCCGGAAGACGACTATCACTATGAAGATAGTTACTTTGACTTTGAAAGCATGGGTTTCGGTGATGTAATTCATGAGGAAAACTGTTTAATTGAAAAGGTAGAATATTACATAAACAACAACTGCAAGAGCGAAGAAAAATACAGAAAAAGGGTTAACAGATTCTTCAAATACACTGATAAAAATAATTGTAAAAGAGTTTATGATTGGATTAAAAACGACTGACAAAATGTAAATATCTTAAAAAATAGATAAATATTATAATTAATGGGGTGTAATTATTAAATTGGATTTATTAAAGATTAAAGAAAAAAGCAAAGGGGTATATCACTTTAAAATTAATGCTAATCGATTCCAGATACATTACAAAGTCACCAACATCAAAGAAGGTTACTATCCCCATTTAGGCGTTACCGCCAGGGAAGGATTGGTTCTACTATATAAACATCCTCAAAAAGAGTTATGGGCCAGCATTGAAGCTTATCATAACTCCAACTTGGGTTATGTGAACATGAGCCATATGCTGTCAGATAACATATCCTATGAAGTTCTCTTATACACGCCGTTGTTAAGTGATTTGGAAGAGCTGATTATTGAAACTGACGATGAACATCACATCGAATATATCGATGATAATGACAATCCCCAAATATTGGTATGCGGTGGTTCAACAAGCTTTGGAATGGGATGTACCACCGTTAGTCTAATGTTTTCAAATATTCTTGCAAGAAAGTTAGTTGCCAACATTACAAATGTAAGTTTTGACGATAAGGATTACATTAGGAGACTTCGAGAATGCCGTATAACCGATAGCCATAACAAATATGCTGTTGGAATAATCGAATTAAATGAAATAGATTTCGACGAAAAATCGTCTACGTATCTTAAAGAACTGATTAATGATTTGAATTCATGCTGTGACATAACTATCGGATGGTATTATCTTGAAGAAGCCACGGCAGTCTGTGAAGAAGTATTGAAAGAGGAAGTAAACAATGCCAGCATTATCCTAAAGGACGTTTCCCATATACTCAACGATGAAAATAGGGACATGTGCTCTTATGGTAATGGATATATAAATGATTCGGGCAATATCCTAATATTCAAGGAGTTATTTTCAACTATTTGTGAGGTTACAAAATGGAACATTTAAATTCAATCCAAGACAATCTTAAAACAATTAACGACGACGATATTCACTATCTGGATTTGTTCGACTATCCCGAATTCTTTTATGGAAACGTAAACAACATCGAAAACACCGACTTCTGCAAATATCCAAAGATAATTCAAGAAGAAATGAAAGAATATGAACCCATAGCAATTAGAGAAATGAACAATTACAATAGTTCACCTACAGGCGTCAGATTACGATTTAACACTGACAGCAAACGGTTGATATTTAAGGTGGAACTTAAAAGGAAATGGGATTACCAGAAACTCAACAACCTAAATTCGTCAGGCTTTGACGTCTACTGCATTGATGGAACATCATATATACATCAGGAAGTCTTTTCGCCGGGACATGGATATAATATTTTTGCAAAAGAAATAACCACACCCGAAAACGGCAACATATGCATATACCTTCCAAGCTACAACAGCATCAACCGATTTTATATTGGCATAGAAAAGGATTGTAAAATCAATGAATTGAATTATCCTAAAAACAAGCAATTGCCAATAATATTCTATGGAAATTCGGTTACACAGGGTGCCGCTGCATCCCGTAGTGGAAATTCATTTCCAAACATCGTAAGCAGAAAATTAAACAGGGACATTGTTAATCTTTCATGCTCCTCATGCTGTAAGGGTACACAGAACACTGCTGACTTGATTGGCTCCATGAATTGTCATGCGATTATTATAGACTATACACAAAATGCTTATGATACGAATATCTTCAGAAATACGCATGAACGATTTTATAAGAAAATCCGCCAATATCATCCAGATATACCAATTATCCTTTTAACAACGGCAAACTTCAACTTTTGGAGGGCATACAATGATTTTGATGTAATTGTAGAAAACACATACAATAATGCCATTTTTAGAAGCGAAAATACGTTTCTGATTAATCAAAAAGAATTATTTAATGAGGATGAATACGATTATGTGGCTGTGGATAAAAGTCACTTCACGGATTATGGAATGTTTAAAATTGCCGAAAGGATTTGTGACATAATCAGAGAATAATAAAAAAATGGGAAAGTGTTAATATGGAAATATTGGAATCCATTGATGATAAGTTAGAATGGATTAATGAAGAGAATATCATATATTATAATATCTTCGAACATCCTGAATTGATATATGGCAATATTAACCTAGCTTCGCACAGTCTGAATTTTTCGAAATTGCCAAAGTCCTTGCATGATGCTATTGCAAATAGGAAAGGTTTAGAGGATATGGAAAATTTAAGTCATTCCTCCTACGGTACAAGGCTACGTTTTCATACTTATGCCAAGAAAATCATATTTAAAGTGGAATTTAAACAGGAATACACATATCCGGATATCCATTATGATAATTCAAACGGATTTGACGTATACATATTAAATAATGATGAATATATTCATAAAACCACATTTTCATGCAAAGAGGAGAATGCCTGTTTTGCCGAAATCATCGAATTGGAAGAGGATGATAACGACATTTGCATATTCCTTCCAAACTTCAATACAATCAATCAACTCTTTATAGGACTCAAAAAGGGTTTTTCCATGGATGAACTTCCATACTTGGGTCACAACAGGTTGCCGATAATATTCAGTGGAGATGAATATGCAATCGGAAAAACGGCAACACGAAGTGGAAACTCATATCCCAACATTGTAAGTAAGATTTTGGATCAAAACATAATTAACTTATCCTATTATCATATGAATAAGGCAGAAGAATATCTTGCGACAATGATAGGAAAATATAACTGTGAATGTATCGTCTTGGATTATAATGGAAAAAATACTGATAAAAGGGAGTATGAAGAATCATTGGAGAATTTTTATAATACGTTAAGGGTATTCCATCCGAATAAGAAAATCATAATATTAACTTCACTGTTAAATGAAGATGAAAAATACAATGAAATCATATGTGATTTTTATAATGACAAGAGAGCAAATGATGAAGAAATACGATTGCTTGACAAGAAGGAATTGTTGAGAAATAGCAGCATTGACCTTGAAAATCTTAATCAAGGAAATGATGATGAAATAATGAAGATTATTGCACGGCAAATATGCAAGTTAATGAGAAAATATTAATAAAGCAAAAATCCAATCATTACCTAAAAATGGTGTAACTATGACAAAAGTATCTATTATCGTACCCGTTTACAATGCAGAAGAATTTTTAACCGAATCCCTTGACAGCATACTAAATCAAACATTTTGGGATATTGAAATAATATGTGTAAATGATGGTTCCTGTGATAATTCATTAACTATGCTAAATAATATGGCAAAAAAAGACGGAAGAATTATGGTGATAAATAAAAGCAACGGAGGCTGTGGATCGGCACGAAATATGGGATTAAATAATGCAACTGGTGAATACGTATACTTTTTTGATCCGGATGATTATGTCCTACCGGATGCTATTGAAAAGTTATATGAAAATGCCTGCAAAAATGATTCGGATATTGTCCTCTCCCAGATAGCATGGTATCAGGAAGGAAATACCATCAACTACAACAAACCGGGATATAATCTCCATGAGACATTTCCGGATGCAGATTTCGATAATTTTACATTTGATTATACCGATGCAAAGGACTATGTTTTGAATTCCTACTATGCCCCATGGACCAAATTATATAGAAAGTCATTTTTAGATGATTATGATTTCAGATTTGACGAAAACATAGCATTTGATGATGTTCCATTCCATGTGAAGACCATGCTGAAAGCCAAAAGGATTTCATTTATTCAGAAAGCATTTTACCACTACAGAACCACAAACAAGAATTCCGTTAACAATACAGTCTCAAATGCCGTTGACATTATGAGAATATGTGATATCGTCGAAGGATATCTCAGGGATAACAATTTTTATAAGGAATTCATCGGTCAATTCAATAGATTTAAAGTAACTCAGATACTTCTTTATATAATCTTTTCATACTCCGAATGCTATTTCAAATATGCCAAACATGAATTTGCTAAAATGAACGTGACTAAAGAACAATTGTCAGATAGATTATATGACGACTACAACATGGTATTGTCTTCCAAAGACTATAACGAGTATCGAATAAAAAAGAACGCTCCACCTATTCCCGATAAGAATAAGGAATATCTGGAAGAAATCAAAAAACTTGAAAAAAGTATAAACTCCCTGAATAAAAATATTGATGAACTGGACATGGAAAAAAATACCATCCATGAGAGTAATGATAAAATCAGAAAGAAATACGATAACCTAAGTCAAGACTATGAAATCCTACTTGATAAACATGAAAAATTGGAACATGATTATAGACACGTGAAAAAAACTAATGAGGAAATATTAAACTCTAAAACGTGGCGTTTGAACAGATTTATGCATAAAATATTAAACCTGTTTAAAATGGATAAAAAATGATTCTCATCAAGCATCCAACGATCCATATTAGAAAAAAGTATTAAGTCATTTGGATATATAAGTTATTAACTATCAAAGAATATTACTACAATATATTAATCCGTTTTAGGTGGCAAACCCATGAAATATGACCAAGAAAAAGAAAAAACATTACACGAAGTACCCATCAATGAAATGATTAATTTTAACGAAAACGATGAAGACATTAAAGTATCCGTAATCATTCCTGTATATAATGTTGAAGAATATCTTGACGAATGCATCAGTAGCGTATTGAACCAATCGCTTCAGGATATAGAAATAATATGCGTTAATGACGGATCCACAGATAATTCCCTGAATATCCTCAAATCCTATGCCGATAAAGATAAAAGAATCAGAATTGTTGATAAAGATAATGCTGGATACGGTCACAGCATGAATATAGGTATGGATTTAGCTTCCGGTGAATATATAGGGATTGTCGAAAGTGATGACTACGTACTGCCGGAAATGTTCGAATACCTATACAGCTATGCAAAGGAATATGATTTGGATTTTGTCAAAAGCAACTTCAACAGATTTTACGGTGAAAACGAAGACATTACAAAACAATTCAATAAAATAGCATTTGAGGATAACAACTATAACATTATTCTAAAACCTTCCGAAAACAAGGAATGCTTCCGTTTTATTATGAACACTTGGTCAGGCATTTACAAAACTAATTTTTTAAGAAAATACAACATACGCCACCATGAAACCAGTGGTGCTTCATTTCAGGACAATGGATTTTGGTTTAAAGCCAATATCTATGCTGAAAAAACAATGTATTTACCGGAAGCATATTATATGAATAGACGGGACAACCCCAATTCATCAGTAAACGATGAAAAAAAGGTGTATTGTGCAAATAAAGAGTTTAAACTCATTTACGACTATTTAGATGAAAATAACCTTAAAGATGAATTTTTAGATGTTTATAATTTAAAACGTTTCCATAATTACATGTTCACGTTAGAAAGGATACATCCAAAATATAGAAAAGAGTATATCAAAGCAATATCCGATGAATTTAAGCAAAGCAAAGAAAAAAATGAAATTAAATCTGATTTTTATTCCGTTTTGAATTGCAATGAAATAAGATGGATACTTGAAAATCCGGAAGACTATTATTATCAGGTATGGCATAACAGATACAAAGTATCTGTGATATTGCCGGTATACAACATGGAAAGATATCTGAGCAAATGTTTGGACACCCTTCTAAATCAAAGCCTCAGAGACATTGAAATTATATGTATCAACGATGGTTCAAAGGATGATTCATTGAAGATTCTTAAGAAATATCAAAGCAAAGACAAAAGAATAAAAATCATCAACCAAAAGAATCAGGGAGCGGGTGTTGCCAGAAACAAGGGAATGGAATTGGCCACCGGAGAATATATATCCTTTTTGGATGCCGACGACTTCTTTGATGTTAACATGCTGAAACATTCATATGAAAAATCAAAGGAAAACAATGCGGACATTTGCATTTTTGAAGCATTCCTATTTGATAACATCACACAAAACTATGATATCTGCACATTCAATGTCAAAAAGGAATTCCTGCCGAAACAAAACGTTTTCAATAGAACTCATGTATCATCAAACATTTTCAAAAATATCATGGGATGGCCTTGGGATAAGCTGTATAAACGAAGCTTTATTGAGTCCAACCATTTGAAATTTCAGGAACAACGAACGACCAATGACATGTATTTCGTTTACATATCCCTCATTAAGGCAAGTAGAATTTGTATATTGGAGGAAGCATTGGTATACCAGAGAAGAAACGTTCCAACGTCCCTGTCAAGTACCCGTGAACTGTCATGGGATTGTTTCTATCATGCATTAATGAAAATTAAAGAAGAATTAATTAAAATGAACATATACGACGAATACAAACAGGACTTTGTAAATTATGCATTAGTCAGCTGCCTATGGAATTTCAATTCACTTAAGGAACCGTCGGCACGGAAATTATTCCACAAATTACGTTCAGGATGGTTTTCATCACTGGATATACTTGGTCATGATGAAGATTATTTTGAAAATAAATATGACTACAAACAGTTATGTGACATTATGGCTTTACCGGAAGATGATTATAATGCATATTACGATTATCAGATAAACCTATGGAAAACAAAAGGTGATTATAACTACAGGCACAACATAAAAAATATTCCTATAGATATTAATGAACATGAACAACTGACGGTCAACGAAATGATTTCAAAACTGGAATGGTACAGAAACAAATTGAATGAAATGAAGAAAGGAATATGAACATTAAAGTAGTATACAGAGGGAAATAAGATGTCTTTATTAAATAAAATAGAACAAAAACTATTAAATAGAAGCAATAGCTACAAATTCTATAAAAATAATTATGAAAATATTCAAAATCAATTGGATAGACTGGAAAAAACAAATAAAAATCAGACAGACAAAATTAATGAATTGACAATAAACAACAAGGAATACAAAGAAGAAAACGAAAAACTAAAAGAGATAAATCAGGTATATGCCGAAGAAAACAAGTATCTTAAATCATTATTGGATTATGAAATAAAAAATATTGAAGCATACTTATATGAACTTGTTGAACAGAATAATAAAGAAAAATAAAATACAAATAAGATAAATAAAGATATATAATGTACAATTTACTATAGGCTATATTAATAGAACTCATTTGAAAATGGAGGATTTGGTTTAAATGAAAGAATATGATTATTTGATTGTTGGTGCAGGACTTTTCGGTTCCATATTTGCATATGAAATGAATAAGATTGGAAAAAAATGTTTAATAATAGAAAAAAGAAATCACATCGGTGGAAATATTTATACGGAAGAAATGGAAGGCATAAATGTCCATAAGTATGGTGCTCACATATTCCACGTGAACGATAAGAAAATATGGGAATATATAAACCAGTTTGCGGATTTCAACCGTTATACCAATTCTCCTATTGCCAATTATAATGGAAAGTTATACAATCTGCCGTTTAATATGAATACCTTTTATCAAATGTGGGGCGTTAAAACTCCTCAAGAAGCCAAGGACATGATTGAAAAACAGAGGAAAGAGGCAAACATTACAGAAGCCAAAAATCTTGAAGAACAGGCCATATCCTTGGTGGGTAAGGACATTTATGAAAAGCTAATCGAAGGATATACCGAAAAACAGTGGGGCAAGAAATGCTCAGAACTTCCTGCTTTTATCATCAAAAGATTGCCAGTCAGATTCACATTTGACAACAACTACTTCAACGATTTGTATCAGGGAATTCCAATTGGTGGATATACCAAAATAGTTGAAAAAATGCTTGAGGGAATTGAAGTTAAATTAAATACCAACTTCTTTGATGATAAAGATAAATGGTTAAATATAGCGGATAAAATCGTATTTACCGGTATGATAGATGAATTTTATGATTATTGTTATGGTGAACTGGAATATAGGGGATTGGAATTTGAAGAGGAAACATTGGATATGGAAAACTTCCAAGGAAATGCCGTCATAAACTATACGGATAGCAAAACACCGTATACCCGTATCATTGAACATAAGCACTTCGATAATGCCCAATCAGAGAAGACCGTCATCACAAGGGAATATCCTAAATCATGGTCCAAAGGTGAAGAGGCATATTATCCTATAAACGATGACAAAAACTCCGAACTGTACAACAGATATAAGGATAAGGCTGACAAGGAAGACAATGTGATTTTCGGTGGACGTTTGGGAATGTACAAATATTTCGATATGTGGAAAGTTATCGAAGTTACTTTAGAAGCCGTTGAAGCTGAAAAGAACAGATAATTGAGATTTAATATCACTTACCTCTTTTTTATTTTTCTAAGAGGTTTGGTTATCTTCCAGCTATTGGAATTTAAACGTCCTCTTTAAATAGTGTTAAGCTTGCAATTTGCTTGTTTTTATCTGAAATTATCTTTTCATATTCATTGATTTTATTTTCTTTTTTTACCAACTCGTCCTTCAAATATTCATTTGATTGATTTAATTGACTAATAGACAATCTATTTTCCTTAAATTGGTTATACAATTGATTATAGTTTCCTATTATGATTTCCTTATTATTTTTTAGAAGTTTACTTATATTGGAATCGAATTGCTTCTCGTTCATATTTAAGAGATTTTCAAGCAGAATATGATTATGTGAAACTTCCCTGAAATCCAAACAGACCATTTCAATATAAAATATTTTGATATCGACTGGCAATTGATTTAATGTTCTCATTGTCAAATCCATTTTTATGAATTCTTCCCTGATTTTTTCATATAGTGCCTCCTTATTTTCCGGATAGATGTGCGTGAATCTGGCCTTCAATTCAGTGATCTTATATTGAATAAAATTAAACCGAAACTCATCCATCTTATCATTTTCAATTAGAAATTCTTCAATTTCACTTAGAATATCGAAAAATACGAATGATTCGGTTGTTCCGGCAATGTTATTCTGCAGGGAAGGCTGATTTTCCTTCCTATAGTGATACAATATTTTTGGAATATAGGATATTCTTTTTGCATAAATCATTACCTGAATATGAAAGAGATTATCTTCAAATAATCTATGCCTGAACTGCAGGTTATACTCCTCTAAGAATGATTTTCTGAAAAACTTAGTCCATACGACAAGATAGGTGTTTAAAACCAATTTCTTATTAAATGTATAATCGAATGAAAAATTATTCCAATCGATATTACTGTCATTCAATGGATATATTCGTTTACGTTGCCTATTTGTGTATTCTTCTACAGAATTATATAATACCACTTCAGAATCATTCATTTGAGCGTTTTCATAGAGCAATTTTATTGTATCCCTCTCTATCCAATCATCACAATCAACGAATAGGACATATTCTCCGTTTGCTTTAGATAATCCGTTGTTTCTGGATATTGATAAGCCCTGGTTGGGTTGTACAAATAGTTTAACTCGAAAATCCCTTTTCGAGTACTCGTTTAATATTTCCAAGGAGTTATCGGTTGATCCGTCATTCACACATATGATTTCCAGATTCTCATATGACTGATCCAATAGAGACTCAAGACAATGGCCAAGATACTTCTCTTCATTATATATGGGGACAATTATAGAAACCAAATCGTTCATCCGGATGACCTCCCATCATTATTTTTTTAATCAATGTTAATTATCTGATATCCATTCATGGACACGTTTACAGTTATCCTTATCGTTGTATTTGAAAAAATTACAAATCCGTTGAAGGTATGCTTCATCAATCCTGCAGTCATTTTCAACATAATCGACGATAGATTGTATTAATTCTTTTTCCGTTTTAATTACCGGCCCAAATCCCATAATTTCATAATCGAAGTATCCCTTATCGTAATGATAATCATCATCCTTCTGATAGTATATGACGGGCTTTTTAATGTATGCAAAATCGAAAAAGACCGATGAATAATCAGTAATTAGTAGCGAAGATTCCCTGAAGAGATTTTGATATGACTCATCGGTCGAAATTTTTACATATTCCGGTATGTCGAACAAATCTATGAATTCGGTAAGTTCCGGATGAGGCTTGAATACCAATTCATAACCCTCATTTTCAAGCAGAAATATCAAATCTTCATTATTGAAAAAACCGTTAAGAGTCTTATAATATTCGGATTCATATAATTTATTGGGATGATTTAATCCAATTCTCCAAGTTGGGGCAAAGAGTATTTGCCTTTTGGATTTGTCATTGGATAAATCATCAAATCTTGGAAAACCCAACGTCTGTATTACATGACTATCGAAGTTATATCCTTTTTTCATGAAAGACTCTTTTTCGAAGTCGGATACGCATGCTATCAATGACAGGTTCTTGTCATACTTTTTAATGAATTCGGATACATCATCTTTTGTTACGCCGTGCTGCAAAAAGTATCTCTTTGAAGTGATCAGTCCACTGTATAACGATGGAGTAATGTAATGGAATGGATTTATGAAGTTT
>MUZY01000144.1:3050-4540 GCA_003266065.1 Methanosphaera sp. rholeuAM130 | reverse complement strand
TGGGTATAATTCTACTGTTACAATATATAACGCCAACCTCACACATAATACTGCAGGTTTCATTTACATCCATTTAGGTCTTACGGACTACGAAACAGGTAATGGGGGGGCAATATACAACACTGGGGGTAATTTTACCTTGTATGATGCCAACATCGCATACAATGATGCAAACAAGGATGGAGGGGCAATATACAATACTGGGGGTAATTTTACTTTGTATGATGCCAACATCGCATACAATGATGCAAACAAGGATGGGGGTGCGATATACAACAAGGGCAATGGTATTCTTAACGTAACTGACTCCAACCTCACACACAACAACGCAAACAACAATGGAAGTGCAATATACAACTTATATGGTGATGCTACAATTTATAATAATACCTTTACAAACAACTTAGCAAAATCCACAATAGGGAAGAGAGCAATAATAGACGACGGACAGGACACTATTATCGGAAATAATACAAATGCTGATTCATCAAAACACAACTCAACAATATACACAAACAATTATTATTATGAATTAATTGATTATGAGGAATTTGAGGAGATTGAGGAGATATATTATGTAAATATAACAAATAACACCTTTGAAGATCAGCCATACAATACAACCATCACTATATCCACCAATAACACAACAACACCTACCGTAACAGATATGATTAATATAACATTTGAATTGAAAGATGATTTTGGATATACACTGGCATATAAGACAATTACAGTCACAATTAATCAAAATGAGACTACGCTAACAACAGACTCTACAGGTATTGCTAGTATGGAATACAAGTTGATTAGCAATGAAACAGTCATCAATGCAACTTATCCTGGTAAAGAGGGTGATTATAATGCCACAAATACAATATTAACGCTTCTTGCCGAGAAGATGGAAACAAAGTTACTGGTAGATGACGTATCCACAAAAGTGGGAAAAGCATTCACAATAAAAGGTACACTACTAGACATTAACGATAAACCATTAGTGAGTGCACTTGTAAACATAACTGTCAACGGCACAAAAACCAATGCAACAACCAATGAAAAGGGACAATTCAACACGACAATGACACTGCAAGAGATGGGAGAATACCAGGTAAACGTTATATTCTATGAAAACAGTGGATACAAGGAATCAAACAGCAACACAGCCCTTGTAACAGCAAGTAAAACAGATACACAACTAACACTAAACGTATCCAACACAACACCTGTAAATAATACAAGCATTACAATAACAGTAAACCTAACAGACGATACTGGTGAACCACTGGATAATCAAGTAGTAAACATTACAATAGGGGAGGAAACATTCACCATGACCACGACCAATGGTATAGCAAGTAGGCAATACACGGTCAATAAATTAGGAACACAGACAATTACTGCCTCATATTATGGAAACAATATGTACAATGCCAACTCAACAACAACACAAATAAACGTATATAAAATAGACACTAAACTAACAGTAAATG
>MUZY01000144.1:0-3020 GCA_003266065.1 Methanosphaera sp. rholeuAM130 | reverse complement strand
TAGCAAATCAAAACATATTATTAACTGTCGGTGACAAAACATTCACAGTCAAAACTAACAACAAAGGAGTAGCAACACAAACTTACACGCCAATCAAGGTGGAAAAACAAACAATAACCGCAACCTATGATGGTGACAGCAAGTACACGAATAGCACAGCAACAACCAGTATAACTGTCAAGAAGATTAACACAAAACTAACACTAATTGTATCCAACACTACACCTGTAAACAACACATCAATAACCATCACCGCAACATTAACTGATGGCAATAATAATAAACTACCAAATCAGAACATTACGTTAAATATCAACGGTAAAACAGTTACCACAAAAACAAACAGTAATGGAACAGTAACACGGACGTACACGCCAACAACACTAGGAACACAAAACATAACCGTTACATATAAAGGAGACAGCAAATACATCAACAGCACAAAGACGACCAAGATAACAGTCAGAAATAAATACAGCACAAAAACAGTGATAAACAAGACCAGTGGAATCATAGGAGAAAAGTTAGTGCTTAAAGTAAGTGTAACCGACCAGAACAATAAAATGGTAACGGGGGGAAATGTAATCTTCAAGGTAAACGGTGTGACCATAAAGGACAACGGTAAACTATCCGGAACTAGCAATCCACTCAAGGTAAAGGTAACAAATGGGGTGGCAACCGCAACGATAACACCTGATGTCACAATGAAGAATGCAAAAACAATAACTGCACAATACATCGGAACAAGCATATACAATGCATCAACAAGCAGTACAAACATAATCATATCACCAAGAAACGCCACGATAGAAATAACAACCAACGTCAAAACAATAAAGCAGGGACAGGTACTGACAATAACCGCCAAGGTATATGACACGACAAACGGCAAAAAATCCACAAACCTCACCAAATTCGACGGTGAATACATATACTTCAAGGTAAACGGCATAACACTAAAAGATGCAAACGGTGACACATTAAAAGTCAAACTGGTAAATGGCATAGCCACAGTAAACTATACTGTACCGCTGGGCATTGCGGCAATTACAGACTGTAAGACCATGACGCCTAAAAACCACACAATAATTGCTGGTTACTACAACAACAACTACAACACTAATTCCACTACGGCAACATTCCAGGTGGAAAGATCCAACATAACACTAATAATATCAAACGCAACGGTAAACAACAAGACACATAAACTGTCAATTAAAGTAACTGTCAAGGACTACCTTGGTAACATAGTTGCAGGTCCTAACAAGTTCATAATAAAAGTAAACGGCTTGAGCATAACCAATGGCACACAGCCGGTGTACTTCTACTCCGTGGATGGTATATTAAACATTAACAACATAACCATTCCGGCCTACAACAAGTACAACAGTTTAGAACTTGTAACACAAGATCGCTTAGCATACACATCACAAAGAAATGCTACAATGAAAATAAAAGTATTGAATTAGTCAATACTCAATTAACCTCCTAATGTTTATTTTTTTAATATTATTTCCAGTTTTTCTTTTTATATTTCATAGATGTGACGGGGTTTTGGGGATATGGAAGTAAACTTGTATCCAACTTTGTTATGGAGGGTCTTATTTTCCATTCGTTTTTTACTGTCAATGTTTAATGGGTAACTATTATATCCTATTTTCAATAGAACTATAATATACAAAAATAGTGTTATGGGAATTTTTCATATGGATAAAATTTTGGATTTTAATGAACTGTTCTTTGGGGATTTGGAGGAATATAAAAGGTTAGTTATCAGCTTGCTCGAATCCTTAAAAATTGTATCGCCTACAACGTTATGGAGCATAACCGAAGACACTCCAAAGGGGCTTTCAACGATCGTAACAATGAGAATAATGGATATCATATTGGATTCCATGGATAAAATTTCCGATAATCTATATGCTAATACGTTAATAACTCATGAATTTCCGATATTTATTGAAACGAAGGAAATGATTGAAATATTGCTTACCGATCCGATTTTTGATTCTGACGATTATCTCAATTTTGCCATAACGTTATTTTCAGATTTTTTCACATTGTTGGAAGTTAAACTGCTATTGTTTGAAGGTTGTACTTTAGAAATCGAAGCTCCCCAGCATGTGCTTGATGAATATGATAAGGAATTGGACAAGTATTTTGTTAAATTTGACGGTTATAAGGATTACTTCATTAAGTTACACGAATAATTGTCTTAAAAAAAGGATTTAAGGGTGGTGACAAGAAAGATTATTTATAAATCTCTTGATAATACATGAACGGCTACAGTTCCTCCGGTACCACCTACATTGTGGGTTAAACCTATTTCGGCATCAGATACTTGTCTTTTATCTGCGTCACCACGCAGTTGCAGTGTTACTTCAGTTGCCTGTGCTATACCTGTTGCTCCAAGTGGATGACCTCTGGCCTTAAGTCCACCTGATGGGTTTACGGATACAGTTGAATTCAAATCTATTTCTCCATCCTCGATTGCCTGTCCACCTTTTCCTTTTTCAAAGAATCCCAAGTCTTCTATTGCAAGCAATCCGTTTATACTGAAACAGTCATGCACTTCCGCTACCTGTACATCTTTTGCAGTAATGCCTGCAATGTCATATGCCTTGCGTGAAGCAAGCACTGTTGATTCAAGCGTCGTTAAGCTTTTTCTGTTATGCAATGCTATCGTATCGGATGCCTGTGTGGACGCTTTTACATATATTGGTGTGTCGCTATATTTTTTTGCTTCTTCTGCCGGACATACTATTACAGCAGATGCACCGTCTGATACGGGTGAACAATCCAATATATTTAATGGTGATGCTACTTTTGTAGAGTTCAACACAGCGTCAACTGTTATTTCCCTTTGGAATTGTGCTTTTGGATTTAATGCTCCATTTCTGTGTCCCACTACTGCAAATCCTGCTATCTGTTCACGTGTAGTACCGTATTCATACATATGTCTTCTTGCCATCATGGCATATAATGAAGGGAATGTTACTCCCTGCTGTGCTTCCCATTCC
>MUZY01000205.1:1575-2898 GCA_003266065.1 Methanosphaera sp. rholeuAM130 | reverse complement strand
CTCAGGATCCACACAATGCGACAAACTTACTAGCGAAAAAACAGAACTCACAGTAACTCCAAAAGAGCTAACGCTTACAACAGAAAACATCACTGCAACAGCAGGAACAACCACTACACTAACTGCAACATTCAACGACGACACACTAAACACCGGTAAAGTTGTATTCAAAGTCAACGGTAAAACAGTCAAAGATGAAAATGGTAAAGTAATCTATGCTAAAGTGGTTAACGGTCAGGTAAGTGTAGAATACACATTACCGGAATCCATGAAGGCAGGTAACTATACCATTACCGCAGTTTACACTTCACCAAACAGTGAAAAATTAACAGCAGAGGCAACGTTAACTGTTGCAAAAGCATCAAACAATTAAATCCATTAAAAAGGATTTAACTTTTCACCCCCTTTCCTATCCCCTCCATGAATACAAAAAACTTTTTTTGAAAATTCCGCTTCGCTATACTTACCTATAACGAAATAAACATGATAATATATAAATATACCAACAAATGAGTAAAAAATAAATTAAACTTTAATTCTAAAATAATATAAAATAATGAAAATTAAAAAACATTTATGGGAAAAACAAGGAAAGAAAATCAATTAAAAAAGTGAAAAATGAGAATTGATGCACACTCTAACCTAAACATTTGTTAGTTATGTTTGTAAGTAGTGACTAAAATATATCAAAAATATTCATCAGGAAGTTTGCGGAAATTTTTTAGGTAGATTAGTTCTCTTCGTATAACTATCATATTTTTTCATACCTCCCCCCCCACCCCATTTTTTAATTCAAAATTTATTTAAGCACGTAAATTCATAAGATTGAAAAAAAAATTTTGAATAATTATGGCTTCAAAGCATTAAAAATAAGGACAATTGATTCAATACTATTTAAATATCAAATAGAAAGATGAATGCAGCCCAGTAGAATTAATTTAAAACAAATGAATATCCCCACACAACTTGAACCACCACCCCCTTATTCTTAAAATAAAATATTAATAATTGAATTAGATATATATATATTATTAATCAATCACTATTGCAACTTTTTTATTGATTTGTTATGATTATTTTGAATGTGATTGATAAATCAATACACGAGAAGTGAATAAAATGAAGAAAATAAATGTCGCATTTTTTATGGTGGCAATGCTTACTTTGGTGCTATGCATATCTGCAGTATCGGCACAAGAAGATGCACAACAAAATGACAATATCTTAACCAGCCAACTTAGCGAGGATAATGTCATTGCCACTGTAAAACCTATTGACAATAATAAGTTAATGGATAAAAAATCCAATGAGGCTCTGGTTAAC
>MUZY01000205.1:0-1534 GCA_003266065.1 Methanosphaera sp. rholeuAM130 | reverse complement strand
ACGACACATCAAGTCAAGTGATGAATCATCTAACCCCAATTTGATTAGGACATCATCACCTGATCAAATTGGTGTTGACGAAGAGAATATTAATGTGGAACTTATCATAGATGATTATTACCTGGTATACACAAATGATACTGTAAACGGCCTTGTTATGATTGATGGAGTGGAAACTGGGAATGTTCCGGTAAAGGTATACATCAACAACACAGAATATAACACTACAACGGATGATGATGGACAGTTTACTGTAAACTTCGTGCCGACGGCAAAGGCAGATAATATAGAAGTATATGCTAAAGTCAAAGATACCACTAGTAAAACTGAGACAACCAACTTTGTTGGAGAGCTAAAATTAGATTTGACTACAAGTGATAATCCAACCATATACTCGGACTATAACATTACAGGAAAAGTATATGTAGAATATGATAGTACGAGTAAAACAGTGGCAGATGGAACATATGTAAACCTAACTATAAACGCTAGTTGCCACATGATACAAACCAATGCAGAAGGAATATTCAATTATACGTACACACCTCAGAGTAAAGGAAAAATAGAGATAATTATAACAGTATACAAAGAATTATTAACAACTTACACAATCAATGCAAGTGGAATAAATACGAAAATCCTCGTATACCAGGGTGATTACTCACCATCAGTAATCGACGGTCAGCCATTCACCTTCAACGGAACATTAGTTGATGTGAATGAAAAACCGATAAAAAATGCACGGGTAACCATAAAAATACAAACAGGCAACAATGAGGGTCGACTGGAAACAGAGGTTTGGACTAACAACGAAGGATATTTCGTAGCAGAACCATTCACTGCAAACAAAGACAGAGATGAGGAATACAATGCATATGCCAAGTATAATGGAGACAACATATACAACGAAGTAGAGATAATAAACCATGAGCGCGATTCAAATTATGTATTCTTAGAAATTGTAGAAAGTGAAGGATATGAGGTAAAAATAGATGAGATACAAGATACATTTAGATATGGTGAAACTGTCACAATTAACGGTACGGTCATGAAAGATGGAAATTGGGTGTGCCACAATGATGTCTGTATAATTGTGAACGGTGAGGTAGTTAAAACAGAAAAAACGGACGATGAGGGACAGTTCACATATAATTACGTGCCAGAATCAATTAAAAAATACTATGTTAAAGCAACCTGCAATGGATATTCCTCAAATAACTATACATTCAACGTAGTTAAAGATAAAACCATGATTGTAATCGATGATATCGAACCTGTAGTGATAGGAAACAATGTTGTAATTACAGGTTACGTGATTAACAACAACACGAAGCAAAGACTAGTTAACAAAGACCTAACTATAAAAATTTACAGCGATAATATTAAAACAAAAACGGATAGCAATGGTAACTTCTCATCAGAAGCCATAACTACAAAAATTGCTGGAACAAACAATGTAGTAGTTGAACTGGATAGCTCAGATTACCTTGAAGGTGCAAAAGAAGAAAAATCATTTGAAGTAGAAAAACACAAC
>MUZY01000106.1 GCA_003266065.1 Methanosphaera sp. rholeuAM130 | reverse complement strand
AATATTCAGATTCGCACCAATAAAATCGGCTCAGATAATAAAAAGATTGCAGTACATTGCCGAAAAGGAAAATATTGAAGCTGAGTTATCCGCACTGGAAAACATTGTATACTTCACGCAGGGAGATATGAGACGTTCAATAAATATCCTGCAGGCATCTACAACAACGGACAACAAAGTAACGGATGAAACAGTATTTGACGTTATAAGCAGGGCAAAACCTAAAGATGTAAGAAAAATAATTAATAAGGCAATCGACAAAGACTTCATGGCGGCAAGGGATTTGCTTAGGGATATAATGCTTGTTGATGGAATAAGCGGTGATGATTTAATCACGCAAATCTATCAGGAAGTAAGTCAAATGACCACCGAAGGATTGATATCCGAGGAAAACTTTGTAAAACTTATGGAATACATGAGCGAATGTGACTATAGAATTCGTGAAGGAGCTAATGCAAGACTTCAACTTGAAGCTTTATTAAGTAAATTTTTATTGGTAAACACTTAAATAGGATGCATTAAATTGAAATGGGTAGAAAAATATGCACCCAAAACATTGGGTGAAGTACTTGGAAATGCCAAGGCAAAGGCAGAAATCGAAGTATGGGCTAAAAAGTGGGCTGATGGTAATCCTCAAAAACCATTATTACTTATGGGATCTCCAGGTATAGGTAAGACAACCATGGCACATCTTGTAGGACAGGAATATTTTTCTGAAACAATTGAGGTAAATGCAAGTGATAAAAGATCCTATGACATATTGAAAAGAACAATTGGAGAAGCAGCACAAACAAGAAGCCTATTTAATACGGGATATAAACTAATAATAATGGATGAGGTAGATGGAATAAGTGGTCGTGATGATTCCGGCGGAGTAAGAGCAATAAACGAAACAATCAAAAACGCCAAACAGCCATTGATAATGATGGCAAACGATCCATACAGCAAAAGATTGACCTCCATAAAGGGCAAATGCCAGGCAATCAAATTCACAAAAATTCATACAAACACAATAAACGCACAATTAAAAAGAATATGTGATGCGGAAGGTATTAAATATGATGCAGAAGTATTGAAACAGTTAAGCAAACAATCCAATGGGGATTTGCGTTCTGCCATTACCAGTTTGGAGGCCATAGTTGATAGTTCCAAGGTAATTACCTCCGACAGTTTGGCAGTTATCTCACAAAAGGATGGAGAACAAAACGTATTTGATACGGTCAGAACAATACTTAAAAGCAAGACCCCCGAACATGTTATTGATGCAATGAGGGTTGATACACAACCGCAATTTTTAATAGAGCTGGTTGCCGAGAATATCCCACGGGAATATGAACGGGTTGATGAGATTGCCAAGGCATATGAAATGATAGCCCTGGCAGATTTAAACCTTGCAAGAGCATTCAGGACACAGGATTACACATACTGGAAATACGCGTTCTTCTTCATGGGAAGGGGAGTAGCTGCGGCTAAGGAAAAAACGTATAAGAAGTTTGCAAGATATACAAATTCCACGGTTTATGGTAAATTATCCAAGAGTCGAAAGAACAAGAATCTCATAGAACTGGTTACGGGTAAAATGTCCAAGAGGTTACATACATCACCGCTTGAATTGGAAAAACAAATTCCATTTTATACAGTAATGTTTGAGGATAATGAGAGGGCATATGACTTCAAGGAATACTTCAAATTGGAGGATGAAGAGGTTAAACTCTTCCGTTCACGTAAAATACCCGTATCGGTAGAGAAAAAACGAATCAAAGAACTTCAAAAACAGCAGGAAGAAGAGGAGAAGGCAATTCAAAAAGCTAAAGAAGAAGCACTTAAAAAAGCCAAAAAAGAATCAATTCTTCAGAGTGGTGAAGAGACTATTCAAAGAAAGACATCCTCTAAAGAGGAAGATGTCTCAAGTACTAAAAAGACAATGGAAAAAGCCGATACCAAAACAGTTAAAAAACAGTCAAAATCTAAAACGGAATCGATGGATGAAAAGACTAAAATCGCCCAAAATAATACCGATACAGCCGATAAAAAGAAGGATGAAACTGAGGGGGATGAGTCTTCAAATATCAAAAAATCTTCCGATGATAATAATACCAAAAAAGAGGATAAAAAACCCAAATCCAAACAAACCACTTTGTTCGACTTTTAAATTCCCCTTTTTTCTATTTTTTAAACTCAAATTCAAAAATTCAATGTCATATCCTTTTTTTCTACAATTCATATTTGCTGGAAAAAATAATTATAAAAATTTATTAATATTTTAAAGTAGATATCTATTATTACATATTATTGGGTTTCTAGGAAAACAAGTATGATTCGTTATTTGAGAAAATTCTTTAAGATTCATAATTAAAAAGTTTCAGAAATTTCATTAATATGATACAACTTTAAATGGTTAAAAGAATATGTTGAATAATAAGATGAAGTTATTTTTATTATTTTCAATAATTTTCATTGCCCTGGCCGGTGTTAGTTTTGCTGCTGATACTGATGATTCAGGTAACGTGGACTCACATATCGGTCAAACACTCGAATCAAGCCAGGCGGATGTTGAAAGTAATGAAATAATAAATACGAATAATAATATGAAAAGTGATTCTTCACTGAAAACTGATGATGGTGACAAATCGTTCACGCAGTTAAGTGAAAGTATCAGTCAAACGAACAACCTCCAGTTGGAGGATAATTATGTAAAACAAGCTGATGAAAGTGCAATAACTATCAACAAGACAATAGTCATCGACGGAAATAATCACATCCTTGATGCCAACTCAAACAGCGGACTGTTTGTAATAGGAAGCGATGCTGATGTGACAATCCAGAACATGACCATTAAAAATAATATTGGAAATGCCAGTACATTCATAAACTACGGAAAATTAACCTTTATCAACGTGGCATTCGAAAATATACATGTGGATTATGACTCCGCAGTAGTTTCCACCCAATCAGGAGCATCCTTAACGATGATAAATTCATCAATAAAAGATGCTACATCAAATTCGGGAATTATCGAATTAAGAGGTAGTGGAACTAATTCAATTCAAGATTCTAACTTTACAAATTGTAGGGCAAACAATGCGGTAGTCAGATTATGGAGTCAAAAAAGCGTCACCGTAGATAACTGCAGATTCTTGAATAATTATGCAACACTCTATGGAGGAGCAATAAATTCACAGGGATATCTCGTCGTAAATAATTCATACTTTGAAAACAATACTGCAGAGGTTCGTGGCGGTGCCATAGGATTACGTGCAGGAAATGCTACCATAATGAATAACGAATTCGTATCAAATAAGGTTGAACGTGAAAATCCGACATACCAGCAACAGGGTGGAGCAATCTCCGTCGATACGAATAATGTTTATCTGATAAACAATACGATGAGAGACAATACTGCATTCAACGGTTCAGATATTTTCATCAGATCTGGAACGGTATATACCTTAACAACAGAAGTATTGAATACAACTGCAGTTGAGGATGAGGAATTCGATATTCAGGTAAAAGTACATGACGATAACGGAAATACAGTTTCTGGAGTTAATGTAACAGTCTCAATCGATTCCTATGACTACAAAATTTATATTCAAGAAGGAATGGGAACATTCACGGTAAAAGATCCTATAAATGCTGGAAACTATTCCGTCGTTGCAGTCATAGATAAGATAGCGACGGATTCTCAAAATAAAATTAACGGTTCTATCGTAATTGAACCTACAACTCTTGATAATTACGCAAAAGTTGAAGGTTATATAAACGACAGTACCGGTGAACTGGTATTGAACAACGGCGTCAAAAGAGCAAGTTCCGAAGAAATAATAACCATCAATAAAAACATGGTTATAGATGGAAACGGCATGAATATAAATGCAAATAAAGGACGGCTATTTAATATAATAAATGCAAATGTAACGATTAAGAATTTAAGCATAAACAATTCCTATGGAATAGTTGCAACAGTATTAAATGCTTCAAATTCAAACATAACATTTGATAATGTAACGATATTCGATAATACTGCATATAATCTTGGAGGAAATGTGATTGGAATTTTAATGGATATCGATGCAACATCAACATTAACCATTAAAAATTCACTAATAGAAAACAACACAGGAACGATTGTAAGAACTGCATCCAATCTAACTATCGACAACTCCACAATCAGAAATACCAAAAAAGTATATGGTTCTACTGATAATCAGGGTTGGATTATCCTAAACGGTGGATTAACAATAACCAATTCATTGATAGAAAACAATGAAGCACAACTTGCCGGTATATACAGTATGGGACAGAAATATCCTGCTTTGCTTGAAAATTCAACATTCATAAACAATACTGCATCCACAGGTCGTGGAGGAGTAATGGAATGTAGAAAAAATACCACAGTAACAAACTGTACCTTCATCGAAAACAAGGTTACAAACTCTCAGGGACGTGAAGGAGGAGTATTCTACAATACAGGTGAACAATTAAACATTCAATCATGTATATTCATAAACAACACCGCAACGGCTAACGGATCTGTGATAAACAATTATTATGGAACTACAAATGTTGAAAATTCAGTATTCATATGTCAGGAAGGAATCAGTGCATTATTCAACAATGACGAATATGGAAAAACAATAACGGCCAACAACAACTACTGGGCAACAAATGACAATCCTCAAAAATATACATTATCTGGATATTATGAGGCGGATGATTATTATTCCTATTATGAAAAAGCCGAAGAAGTCATCCTGGACAATTGGGTTATAATGACCACAACGACAAGTGACCTCACAAACGTCAATTACAACGACATAATAGAACTAACGACGACATTCAACAAGTTAAACAATACGCAGGGAGTAATAAGCGACTACACAAATACATTACCAGGCGGATTTACTGTTGAATACGAAGCGGATAAAGGTAAATTCACTAAAAACATCGTTGAGGTAGTTGATGGGGTAGCCTCAAACAGTTACACAGTCAAATCAGAGGAATTCACAGTAAATGTTGTACAAAATGAAGCGGTAAATACAATAACCGGAACAGCAGCCATGCCGGAAGCTATGGAAATCATATTGAATGACGGAAACTACACTGAATACTTCGATGATGAGGGAATTCTCAGAGACTTCATCACTCCAAATTCAGTACTCAAATTCGACTCCACATTCAAAAACCGAGACATACTCATTAACATGCCGGTAACTCTAACGACATACACGAATCAGGCTGTATTTGAAAACTGTACCATAATGTTTGACAAAAACAGTGACGGCTCTAAGCTTACAAACGTAATCATGAACAACAGCCAAACGTCAACGTCAATCATAACGATAGGCGGCACATATAACATAACAATCGAAAATGTAACGCTTTCACAGTTCAATACAGAGGATTCAACACATGCAATAGTCATAACAAAATCACACGACATAAACGTACTCTCAAGTGACATAACGACAGTCGGGCCATGTTCTGATATAGACTTCTACGGGGATAAGGGAGTCATAACCTCATCTATCGTAATAAAAGAATCAGAAAACGTATTGGTAAAAGACAACAACATCACAACAAACTATACCGGTGAATCATCAGCATATGGTACAATCGAATCCATACAGATAAGCGGAAGTACCGACAGTCCATGTGACAGCAACAAGATAATCAACAACAATATCCTCACAGAAGCAATCAAGTACACCTATGCAATAGCGGTTTCAGACAATGCAAACGATAACATAATTGATTCAAACAACATAACGTCCATCGGTACATATTATGCAAACGCCATAGAATTAATCCAAGGAGCAAACAGAAACAACGTCACAAACAACAACATCAAGGTAAAGGCGAATGATGTAACATATGGAATATACGTATCAACAAACTACATGGCAGCAGTATCAAGTAATGCGATAAAATACAACAACATAACGGCGGATTCATCCAGCGTATACCTGATTGAACTATGGAGTACAAACAACAATGAAGTAACATACAACAACTTCAAAGCAAACAACAATTATGCAATGGCAATAGGAACATATCAAAGTAAAAACAACAACATTTCATATAACAACATGACATTAACGGGAAATATGGAAGGATATCCGGTTGACTTGGATAATATCCTTGCAGAAACAACAGGTATAAAACTGACGGGTAACTCCGACAACAACACGATAACATACAACAACATAACCGTTAAAAATCCATCAAACCTAACAAATGCGGTAAATGTAACATCAAGTAAAAACAACAGGGTTACAGATAACTATCTCGTAACAAAATACTCCGTAGGTAACGATGCAGTATTCACCAATGACACGACAACCGTTATAGAAAACAACACTCCAACAGAATTACCTCCACAGGAATACACATTAAAAATGGATACGACCGAATTTACAATAGGTCAAAGCAATGCAATATCCGCAAGCATATACTGTGATGATGATGTCGCTACCAGCGTATCCAATGGAAAAGTATACTTCAAAGTAAACGGCAAAACGCTTAAGGATGCAAACGGTAAGGTAATATATGCAAAAGTAATCAATGGAACAGCTACAATCGAAGCTTATGAAGTAGGTGAAGATTGGAGTAAGGAAGGTTCCACAATACAGGCAGTATACTCCGGTTCAGTTGACGTGGCTAAAATGTCAAGCGATAAGGAAGAAATAACGATTTCCTCACCGGAACCATCCATAGTCACGGAGGATGTTACAGCAACTGTCGGACAAAGTGTTACATTGACGGCTACGGTTACTGCAGCAACACCGGTAAATAACGGTAAGGTAGTATTCAAGATTAACGGTAAAACGGTTAAAGACGCCAATGGCAAAGTAATCTATGCGAAAGTAGTAAATGGGGTTGTAAACGTAGAGTACACAATTCCGGAAACTATGAAAGCAGGTACTTATAACATCACGGCCATATATACCTCCACTGAATATGGCAGATTAGAGGATGTCAAAACCTTGACCGTAAACTAAAGCATCAGTCATTTAAACTTATGAGATTTTTTCTCATTATTCCCTTCTTTTTTTTTAAAATTGAGTACTTGACATAATTATATT
>MUZY01000201.1 GCA_003266065.1 Methanosphaera sp. rholeuAM130 | reverse complement strand
TAGAACGTAATGGACTTTTCAACAATGAACACGTTAATTTAACTGCCACAATAATTGGAGCATTAGTTGGTATCATCTTAACAACAATTGGAGTATAAAAAAAATGAAAGGGATTATATTTGTAATAGATGGGATGGGAGATCGTCCTGTTAAAGAATTAGGAAACAAAACACCATTAGAAAGTGCGAGAACAATATATATGGATAAGATGGTTGAAGAAGGTATAACCGGAATCATGGACACAATCAGACCTGGAGTAAGGCCGGGTAGTGATACCGCACACCTCACCCTACTGGGATACAATCCGTATGAAGTATACACGGGGCGCGGACCGTTTGAAGCAGCCGGAATACATGTAGATGTAGAACCGGGAGACATTGCATTCAGATGTAACTTTGCAACGGCGGAAGATGATTTGACGGTTATTGATCGTCGTGCCGGCAGAATCAGTAGCGGTACTGATAAAATAGCAGAAACGCTTAATCAGATGAAACTTGACGATAATGTTGAAGTAATATTCAAAGAATCAGATGCACACAGAGCAGTACTGGTTTTAAGAGGAGAAGGATTATCCGATAAAATCACAGATGCCGATCCAAAACACGAAGGCAATAAGCCTAAATGTGTAAAGGCAACCGACGACTCTGACGAAGCAAAATACACTGCAGAACTGGTAAATAAATTCGTAACACAATCCTATGAAATGCTTAAAGAACATCCCGTAAACCTTGAAAGAATAAAAGAGGGTAAAAACCCTGCAAACATTGTCCTTCCTAGAGGTGGAGGAGAAGTACCAACAGTCGAAGCCTTTGAAGACAAGTATGGTCTTAAAGGAGTATGTGTAGCTGAAACCGGTATAATAAAAGGTATTGCAAAAATTGCCGGAATGGACATAGTCGATATTCCTGGAGCAACCGGTGGAATCGGTACTGATGTAGAAAGCATAAGGGATTATGTTGTAAAATATGCCAAAGATGACAACTACGACTTCATGCTTGTAAATGTTGACGGTGCAGACGAATGTGGTCACGACGGTGCCGCATTTGACAAGAGAGATTTCATAGAAAAAATAGACTCAATCATCATGAAAGAGCTTTATGAAATAGATGACATAGTACTCTTCGTAACGGCAGACCATTCCACGCCGGTAGGTGTGATGGATCACTCAGGAGATCCGGTACCTGTATTCATCAAGGCTGACGGATTGCGTGTGGACGACATAACCGAGTACGGTGAAAGAGCCGCCGCAAAAGGTGGGCTTTGCCGTATAAGGGGTACTGATGTAATGTACATCATTAGAGACCTTATGAACGTAATAAGCAAATTTGGAGCTTAAATGCAAACAAATTAATTCTTTTAATCTTACCCCCCATTAATTATTTTTTTAGATTTGTAAGATATCAAACAGTTAACGATAAAGAGAATTGGAAAGAAATAATTCCATATAAAAAGGAAGGTACTACATGACAGAAGATATACCAAGATTATTTGGAACGTCAGGAATACGTGGAAAATACCAGGAGGACATAACCCCCGAATTAGCATTGGACGTGGCAAGGGCTCTGGCCAAATACATCGGTGGAAAGGGCAAGAAAGTAGTCATAGGAAGAGACACGAGAACCACCGGCAAAATAATGGAGAACATCATGTCCGCAGGATTACAGGAGTCCGGCTGCGATGTCCTGCTTTTAGGGATAGTGCCAACCCCCGTTGTAGGATATGCCACACTAAAAAAAGATGCCGATGCGGGAATAATGATAACCGCTTCCCATAACCCCTCACCATATACAGGCATAAAACTATGGAACAGTGACGGACTGGCATATAAACAGGAGCAGGAAAGACAGATTGAAAAAATGGTTTACGAAAAGGATTTCAGCCAAGCAGGATGGGACGAGTTAGGTAAGGAATATGATATAACCAAATTCAAAGATGAATATGTGAACGATATCGTGGAAATATCACAAATCGATCCATCAAAACCACTTAAAGTAATCGTTGATTGTGCCAGCGGAGCGGGTTCTTACCTATCACCCGAAGCTCTCAGAAAATCAGGCATGAACGTCATTACCATGAATGCCCAGCCCGACGGATTTTTCCCCGGAAGAAATCCTGAACCTAATGAAGCCAACCTGCAGGAGCTTATGAAGGCCGTTAAAGCATTGAATGCCGATGTGGGACTTGCCCATGATGGTGATGCAGACAGAATGATAGCGGTTGATGAAAAAGGTAACATATCCGACTTTGATAAACTGATTACAATAATGGCTCTTGAATTCGGCGGAACTGTAGTCACAACTGTCGACGCATCCGCATGTCTTGATACCGCTATGGAAAAGATAGGTGGAAACGTACTTAGAACACCTGTCGGAGATGTTCATGTGGCAGAATCCATGATTGAAAACAAAGCCACCTTCGGCGGTGAACCATCAGGTACATGGCTGCATCCGGACTTCTGCA
>MUZY01000245.1 GCA_003266065.1 Methanosphaera sp. rholeuAM130 | reverse complement strand
GTCTCCCGTAAATTTGAACGATTGGATTATGGGGCTCATCAGGTAGCAAACGGTTCAAACCAGTTATCATCAGGAGCTAATAGATTATCAAATGCTTCATATCAACTAGCAGATGGTTCAAATCAATTATCAACTGGTGCAGACCAACTTGCAAGTGGTGCAAACAAATTATCCAGTGGAGTTCATGTACTCTCCAATGGAACGATAGAATTAGCTTCAGGAGCAGAATTATTAGGTTATTCCTCAGCATCAGCACTAAGAAATGCATCCAATGAAATAGGATCTGCTGCAGACCAGTTCTCGGCAATAAGTGAAATTAATCAGGAGGATGCAGGAGATTACTTCTACTCACCGGTAATACTAAAAAGACACGAGGAATTTCCAGTAAACAATTATGGTTCACAGGTTTCCCCATTTTATCTTGTATTATCCATGTGGGTTGGTGCAATCGTTACATGTGTAATGCTAAAGACCGGATCAAGCATAGGCTCCAGATACAAACCACATGAAATCTACATGGGCAAACTAGTAATGTTTAATATCATGGCAATACTACAGACAACAGTAACACTTATCGGAGTATTACTTTTGGGAGTGGATGTTTCAAATCCATTAATGTTCATATTCTCATGTTATTTTGCATCAATGGTATTTATGACCCTGATGTATTCACTCATATCATTATTTGGCCTGGCAGGAAAAGGTATTGCAATCTTATTACTGGTATTTCAAATATCAGGATCCGGCGGTATTTATCCAATAGAGATAATGAATCCACTCTTCGGAGTCATATATCCATACTTGCCAATGACACATGCAATTAACATAGTTCGTGAATCACAACTAGGATTAATCTGGATGAATTACTGGCCATCCTTTGCATACTTATGGTTTATTGGAATGATTGTAGTAATCCTATCCATATTACTTAAACAAAGATGGGATAAACGTACTCAAATAATTGAAGAAAAACTTGAAGAATCTAACCTATTCAATTAAAGAAATTAAACTAAAAGAAGAATTCATTCTTCTTTTCATTTACTTTAAACTTATTCTATTATAAGAATATAAACAAGTTTTGTACAACATTTACATGAATGAAGAATCTTGTTTACAGACTTATTCTATTAAAATCAATGAATAAGATAATATTTAAAGATAGTTATGAAGTCTATTCATAAGCATATTAGTTTTTGTTCAATTGATACTTTTCCAAATCTTATTCTAATCTAATTTTTTAATCAGATGAAATTCATCAGCCATAATAATTAAAATACTCTTTAAGAAAATCCATAATTTTCAATCAAATTTTATTTTTATCAACTCATATCCAATTTAAATTAATATTGGCTAAAAATATTAATATTTTTTTAAAACCATGTCTTAATATTTAAATATACATAAATTAAACTATTATTATCAAGTTAGATTAGGTAATAACTTGATATTTACTAAAAAAATTTATTCAATAGGGATGAAAACATGGATTTTAATTATACTGAAAAAAGAGTTATAATGACTGTATTCTTCTGTGTAGCATTCATCATAGCAAATCTTACAACTGTTAAGATCATGGAAATACCATACATACATATGCAAGCACCAGCAGGTGTACTTATATATCCATTAGTGTATGTATTAACCAATGTTATAGCAGAAGTATATGGGGAAGATATTGCACGAAAGACAATTATGATAGGTCTTGTAGCAGATATATTATTCGTATTTATGACTGTGCTACAAATATACTTGCCTTCACCTATATATTATACTGGTGATGCAAGCTTAGCATTTGTATTTACACAGACACCAAGAATATTAATATTTGCATATATCAGTTACTTAGTAGGTAACTTTACAAATGCAAGATTGACTGTAATTGTCAATAAGACTAAAGGACATCTTAGAGTTAAGAATTGGCTTGTAGTAACTTTTAGTGAATTTGTAGATGATACTATTATGGTAACAGGATGTTACCTCGGATTAGTACCACCTGCAGATATGATAATTATCATTTTCAGCACATTCATTATAAGTTTAGTATGGATCAGCATAGCTCAGCCATTTGTAGCAAAACTAGTTGTATGGGCTCAAAAGGATGTTCCAAAAGAACTAGCCACATAATTCTTTATTATCTTCTTTTACTTTTTTTTGATGATATACAATTTACATGGTAAGATAATTGTTGCATGGTTTCTTGTTACATGGATTATGATGTAGCTTATTTTGGATTTATTGAGGGTATCTTCCTTGGCTTTCTTTTTTTATCTCCAGCCATTTTTTAAGCATCATGTCTGATATGTAATATTTTCCATCAGCAGAGTACTCTATTATTCCCTTGTTGCTTAGCATATCAAGGTATTTTGTTAGAGTTACATTGGAATAGGATACTTTTTTGTTTAATTGGGTCCAATCCATGGCGTCCTCTTCTACAAATAATATTATAAGTTCTTTTTCTTTATCTGTCAGCGTTCCCCACACATTAAGCCATAGTATTGCTATGTTATCAATGTTTAATATGAATGATTCGGCTATGATTTCTTTTGTGCATATCATATTGTTTGGTAAAATATTACAGAAACTATTGATATAAGTAGGTATTCCTCGAGTACACTTGTAGAAACGCTCGAAGGCTTCATCATCAAATCTGATGTTGTTTGATCGTTCATCTATATATTTTTTTGTTTGTTCTTTTGTAAATGCTTCGATGTTTAATTGAAACATTCGCCCACCGAATGCTCCTGTTTGTCCATTAATCATGTTGATAATTTCTGCAGTATTGGACACGCTTCCTGTGAAGATATAACTAACATTGTACTGTTTTTGAGTATAACTACGTATTAACCAGAAAAATGCCTCTGGATTTTCAAGGGTTTTTAATAATTGAAATTCATCTACTACAATTATAAAACCTTTAATATTCTTCATCGAATCAACTATTCGTTGCGGTAGTTCCATTACATATTTACTTAGTTTATTATAATTGTTTTCAATAATGGGGATGGGTAAATCCCTTAGACTTGAACTGTTAAAGTTATAATCTTTTAATGTTAACTGATTAATAGTATTGTATATCTTTTTTTTGGTTTTTTTAAATATGTTAATGTTTTGATTTAGACTTTCTTCTATTGTACATAGAAATTCTTTAATTACTTCCTCTTCAGATAATTTCCCCTTTTGTCGTCCATATATCTCTGATAAGTCAATGTATGCTGTTAAAAATTTATCTGGCTGGTTTTTTAATAGTTTTTTTAATAGTGAGGTTTTTCCGATGCCCCTATATCCAGTTATTAGAAATTGATTGGGGATTCCTTCTTCCAATACTTCTAAATTAGTGTTTAATATTTTTAATTCTTTGGTTCTGTTATAAAAATATTTATCAATATCTTCTGGCATAACGACTGGCATATATTTCATTTTTTAATCCCTTCTATTGTCTACTTAATATTTTATTTAATACTGATTATATAAATAATTAACTACCAAAGTATAAGTTAACTAGTTAATATTCATTTTAAAAAGAAATGCTTAAAGAATAAATTAGGTAGTTAAGTACATCTTAACTAGTAAAGTATTAGTTTATATTGATAATTCATGAGAAAAATATTACTAAAAACAGCTTGTTACTATATTCATCATGACAAGTTATACTATGTTTATTATTTAAATTAATTTTATGTATAATAATGAATTATTTATTAAATTTTGTAAAGAAAGGAATATTAGAGATAGCACAAAACAAGGATATGTATCTACACTTCTTAGATATACTTCCTTTCATAATCGTACTATTGAAGAATTAGTAAATGAAGCTAATGAAGATGAAAGAAATGGAATTCCCTTGAAAGAGCGAAGATTAAAGGGAAGGTTGTTATCTTATAGAAGTTACTTATTGGAAAGTGATTTATCATCCAATACTATTAAAACTTATTTTTCAAAACTTAAAACATTCTATATGCACTATGAAATTGAAATACCTCATTTACCTGATGTAAAATATAATAAACAATATGAAACAAATTATTTGGATTTGCCAACGAAAGAACATATCCGTCAGGCATTAAATATCTCTTCACTACCTATTAAAGCGTTGATATTATTCATGTCAAGTAGTGGAACAGCTAAAGCTGAAACATTATCTTTAACTGTGAATGATTTTATCAAAGCAACAAGTGAATATTATAACTCAGAAAAATTAGAAGATATTCTCATTGAACTATCAGATAGAAATGAGATAATACCTACTATTTATTTAAAAAGGATAAAAACCGATAAATATTATTACACCTTTTGTTCATCGGAAGCTAGCCAATACATTATAGAATACTTAAAAACTAGAACGAATCTAATTAAGTGATAAACTTTTTCCATTTACTGAATCATATGTTATGAAACAATTTCAAGAAATCAATGATAAAATGGGATGGGGATTTAAGGGAAACTACCGATTTTTTAAAACCCATACCTTGAGAAAATTCCATGCAAGTAATATTCAATTAGCAGCAGAATACATAGATGCCTTGCAGGGAAGAAGTAAAAATAGTGGACATGAAACATACATCAAAACAAATCCGGACAAATTAAAAGAGATATATGTTAAAAACATGAAAAATATAATGATATACAACAAAGAACCAAAAGAAGAAGTAAAAGAAGATATACATATCACAATAAATATTTTCTTATCAGACAAACAAATAAACCTGTACTAAACATTTTAGTTAATAAACACATTTAAACTTTTTTATAATGTATTTTTCATTATGTAATGTAATGTGTGTTTTTTTTATTATAATGAATTTTTCATTATGAAAGGAATAATGAGGTGGAAATAATAGAAAAATATTTTCATCAATATTTAAACAGTTACTTTTGTCTTTTAATATTTTACAAAAAGAGATATGGAGGGGGGGGCTGTTTTTAGTTTCTTCCACTGTGTCTTAGTATGAGAAACATATCCTGTGACATATAGTCCCATACTCCCTGTTTGGTTAATTCATAACTGACATTCATATCGTTTCCCTGATATTTATGTAGTGCAATGTTATGTGCTTGGGCTACAATATCTGCAGTCTCTTCCCAGCTGTAAGCTTGTTCATTAAGGACAATATCACAAAGATTGAATAAGGTCAGTTCTGGATGTTGTATGAAGAGTTTTGCATAATGGTATATGTCTTTGCTTTTTTGGCTCAGGGCTATTTTTGGATTCTTACCTGTTATTTTTGGACCTTTAATGTTAAGGTTACTGCCATTTGTTTTTGGACCAGTAATGTTTAATTGAGGAGTACTGTTTGTTGATACATCATTACTGTTTATTTTATTGTCTTGAAGTGTCATGTTTTCAGAACTGATGATATTTGATGCATTAGTGTTATCAGTTATCTGTTGAGTGTTATTTTCTAGATTAATGTTTTTTTTAACTGCTTTTTCTGTGTTTATTGGGGAATCTTTAATCATATTGTTGTTTTGTTGTTGTTCAACGGTGTGTGTTGGTGCATCAGTTATTGTATTGTTATCTACATCTGCTGCTGATACACATCCAAATCCAATTATTGCTAC
>MUZY01000102.1:3699-8417 GCA_003266065.1 Methanosphaera sp. rholeuAM130 | reverse complement strand
TCTAAAAAAGTTATAAACCACAAAGAAGATCCATATCTTCCTCTTTCAGGGTTTCTCCAGAGTAAATATTTTCTTCGGTAACAATTTTTATAAGTTCATGTATTTCATCGGAGTAATCCACCTTAAAGCCTACAGCTCCACCGGCATTGTCGATTTCTATATTGTTGATGTTCCAGTTATTCTCCTCTCTACCGTTGTTCATGATATACCAAATGCTCTTTTTAAGGATGATATAAAGGTGACCTCCGCCGTAGTAGCTGTTGTCCCTAAAGCTATTTGCCGGATCATAGACTATATCCGCAACATTAAGAAGTATGCTCAACTTTTGCTTAGGCCTTGCCGCATTGAAGAATATTTCTTCAAGCTTAAGTTGGGCTTCTTCCTTGGCTTTTCTGTTTTCATCATAATGCTTTCTTTTTTCGGCCTGCTGTTTTTCTCTTTTTGCCAAGGTTTCAGTTATGTTGAGTGCTTCTTCAACTTTGGGTGCATCTTCATATGTACACATCCAACCTCTAGGATTGCCGCTGATTTTCATTATGTCTGGAAAGTCTACCGGAGCAAAATTCGTCATATACTTTTTGGCTTTTTCTAGTTGCTCATCGGATATTTCCTTATTGAATCCGTATAATTTTCCATACTTTACTTCATCAGTACACTTGACGATTAACTTTAAATCTTCTTTCTCGTTAGTCATAAATTTACTTCCAAATATTATATATTATATTCTTTAAATACATATTTATAATGATTATTGTCAGATGGTAACATGAAAATTAAATACGCTTCAATTAAAGTTAAAAATATTGAAAAATCATTAAGTTTTTATAGAAAAATACTTGGGTTGGATGTTGTGGATGAATATTATTCGGATACTGTTTCTGTGGTGATGTTGGCTGACGGATATTTTAATCTGGAATTGATAGAAGATTCATCCGATGATTGCGGATTGAACAATATCGGATTTGTCGTGGATGATATTGCGGATGTACTCAATAGGTTGGAAGAATCAGATATCGTTTATGAGGATGATGTTGTAACAGAAGATAATCATATTCTTTCATTAACGGATTATGATGGAGTGAATATTAACATCATGGAAAAGTAGTTTTAATCATGTTTTTGTAAAATAAAAAAAAGGTTTATGTTTTTGGGGGTTATATTAATAATGCCGGTGAATTCAGTACTGTCGTAATTAATTCGCCTTCAACACTTTCTAAATATCCTGTTAGGAATCCTGCTATTATGTACAGTACAACTAACAGTAATATTATTTCAACTGCGGTTATCAGTGATTTTTTATTAGTGTCTTCCATATTATCACCTCGTATATTAATTTCTTTTTTGTGTATTGTCTGTCGAGACATTATAAAAGTTATGAATTTAGTTATACCTAAACTTCTATATTACTGTTATGTTTTCAAGCTATATATATCTATCCCCTCAAAACATTTTGTATATGGCTGTAGGTAATAATTATTCCGGGATTCCTTTCAGGCATCTTTATGGTTTGGGTTTAAATACTCATTAATTCAATTCATAAAGTATTTACCAGGGTTTAAAACTATTTTTTGATACTCCTCGATGTTGGCAAAAAAATATTTGACTTAAATATTCTTGTAATTTAGTCAAAATTTTCTTATAATACAATAAACATATAATATATCAGAGTCTATAACTGAGGTATAATAATGTATTATATAATCGATCAATCATTAGAAAACTGCACTAAAGAGGAATTATTAAGCTCTAACAAACAGTATGTGGCTTTAATTAATTCACGGGAATGGAAAAAGGAAAAAAATATCTTTAAAATGGGTATAGACTTTGAACCCAAAACAACGGATATTCACGTTACAAAGGCAGAAGAAAACTATGACTCGATTACCGGTACATTTTTTATACCCAAAAGGGAAGATATCCAGGGGGATGAAATAAAATTCGCATTTGCATTAGATGAAAAAGGAATAGTATTTATTGATGATAGTGAAGAGGCAAGAAAGATAATCAGAAAAATTAAAAGAAGAAAAAAATGGAGATTGCCAAGTCTGGAAAGATTCTTGTATGACTTCCTAAATCAAATCATAATGCATGACTTTAGATTAATGGAAGAATATGAACAAGAACTGGATGCAATGGAAGATGCAATAGTATTCGATGATGAAGAAATAACAACCCAAAGGGTAAACGATATCCGGGCGGATATCAGGGATTTGAGAAATCACTATGAACAACTCTTGGATTTGGCGGAAGTATTTGAAGAAAATGAAAATGGATTCTTCGAAGAACGTAATCTAAGATACTTCAGGATGTTTTTAAACAGGGTGGAAAGACTAAAGGACATGTCCAACGCTATTAGAGATTATACCATGCAGGTTAGGGATGTATATAAGATGCACCTTGATATTAAGCAGAACCATATCATGACTGTACTGACTATAATAACCACTACATTTACGCCGTTGACATTCATTGTAGGATGGTATGGTATGAACTTCAGATACATGCCGGAATTGGACTTTTACTGGAGTTACCCTTTGGTACTGCTATTGTGTATCCTGATTACTTCAACAACAATACTCTACTTCAGGAAAAAAAGATGGTTATAAATATTTAAGTTGTGAAAGATATGATGTTAAAATGCGATATATGTGGATGTGAATTTGATCACACGGAGGCTGGAGACTGTGACTGCGGAATGGGCTGCGGTGGACAGAATGTTAAGTGTCCTCAATGTGGACTTCATTTGATACTGCCGCCGGAATTAAGAAAAATAAAAGAAAAGGAAGAAAATTCAAAGTCAATCTTAGATAGGATGGCGGAAGAATTGGGTGTACAATAACCTGATTCTCCACTTTTTTTTCAACTAATTAATATGCCTAATTGAAATGATTATTGGGCATTTGTTTATTTAGACTTATTTAATCAAGTGTTATTACATTTTTTTCTAACGTAAATTCAATAGGGCCTTCATTATCGACGTAAAACTCTGTCTTAAAGTGTTCCGGGGTCATCTGTTCTTTTATGCTTTGATGATTTAACTTTAACTTGGCACCAACGTCACTCTTGTGAAATACTTCAAAAGGAGCTTTTTCAATGGCATTGATCATCATTTTAACGCTATCATTGGCATTTTCAATATCATAATCCATAGTCCACTCGTCTTCTATTTTATATTCAATCTCATCGATTACTCCTATGTCATCGTTGATTAATCTGAATTCTATGGTTTCGTCATTATATTTAACGTTACAATACTGAACAATTTCTTCAACACCGTCCATTGCAAGTGCATCTAATATATTGTCTATTTCCATATATGTTCCCTCCATATTTTTTGGTTGTTTTTTATGGTAATTTGAATGGATAAACTCGGGCGTGAAATCCATCACATCTTAATTCTTCTCCAAATAAGATTTTATTTAAGTTTTTTCCATCAGTTATTGTGATTGTTATACTCATTATGTATATCTTTATATCTCATATCATAATTATTTATATTTATGGTTTTTGTGATGCAAAGGTTCTTTTTTAATTTTTGGATATGTAAATTTCCATAAGTTTTTTAAAAAAGAGATATTCTCTATTATAATTCTTATTCTGTTTTTTAATGGAGGTCGACGATTTTTTTAAAAAAAGGAAGATGATTAGAAATCATCAACTTTTGCAGGTAACTTTGTAAGAATGGCTGGTATTATAATCAGTGCACCAATAAGTATGGACTGCATGGTTAATGCAAATGCATCTCCCGAAGTCAAGAGCTCTTTCATACCGGAAATCCATAATACGATTAATATAATAGGTATCACATATTTGACCATGAATTTCCACGCAGTACCTAAGTGCAGTATTGTAGCATTTTTATTCAAAGCATCTAAGAGATTATCTGCACCATAAATCCATCCGATGATGATTATCTCAAGAAGTCCATTTAGTAATAATCCAAATTGACTTAAAAATCCATCAAATATTCCTATGATGGTACTTCCACAGCTGGTAGAATATATCAGGGATACTAGGCATCCAATTATACATACTATACTAACAATATGTTTTCTATCAAATCCGAATTTGTTTGTAAGTGATAGACTTATTGGCTCAATCAGGGATATGGTTGAAGTTATACCGGCAAATAGAATACATAGGAAGAATAAAAATCCTATGATGTTACCCATTACTCCCATAACGTTAAATACCTGTGGGAAAGCTACAAAGGCCAGTCCCGTTCCCTGTGTGACTAAGTCATTCAATGCTATGCCGCTTGTTGAACTCATATATCCCAGAATACCGAATACGCCAAATGCAGTGAATACTTCAAAACCACAGTTGGCAATCGCCACACGAAGGGCACTTCTAGGGATGTCCACGTAATCTGGCAGGTAACTGGCATATGCCAGTACAATGGTTAAGCCCAGGTTAAGTGAGAAGAATATCTGGCCGAAGGCAGCTAGCCATATGTCCAATTTGGTTACTGATGCCCAGTCGGGTGTTATGAATTTACTTACACCAATCATAGCACCGGGTAGGCTCAATGAATAAAATACTATGAAAATCATTATAACAAATAACAATGGTATGAGTATCTTATTGGCCTTACCTAAACCATCGTTAATGTTTTTATGTGAAATAAACCAAGCAATTATCCATATACATATTAAAGCAATTAAAACGTATAATGAAATGCTGGTTAGTCCCGCAAATCCGTCAATATTATTTAATAC
>MUZY01000102.1:0-3678 GCA_003266065.1 Methanosphaera sp. rholeuAM130 | reverse complement strand
ATAAAGAATGGCACTAACTGAATATACCATGCTATATATTCATATTTCTTGTTAATAGTTCTCAATACTTTGCTTATTCCCGCCTTAAATTTAAATCCCGCACCATATTCGATAAACAGTAAGGGTATCCCCATCATTATGATTGATATGATATATGGGACTAGAAATGCACCACCACCATTGGAGTATGCTATGTACGGGTATCTCCATATGTTCCCAAGTCCCACAGCCGAACCAATCATTGCCAAAAGAAAGCTTAATGCACTATTCCATTTAACACTTTCTGACATAGAATATTTCCTCCAAAATTTATTATACTTAGATATCTATTGTTTATCTGATTAATATTTGTTGCAAGGGTGATGATTGAATGGATTTACATATAACTGTTCTCAAAAAATTAACTAAGTTACTTATTGAATAACTGGAAATAGTTTAAAAAGTGGTTCATGTTTCAAGTAAAAAAAGAATGTGATGGGGTTAGTTTTGGTTTTTTCTACCTTTATTTACATAATCGCGTCCCTTTTTAACACCGTATGCTGTTGNNTTATTAATAAGGTATGATATTTTAACATACATCTATAATATTCTTTTATGGTTTTATTGTCTGTATTGTCTTCTACATTAATATTAAATAATGATTGGGGATATTGTTTTCATTATTTTTGTCTTCTTGAATTTCTATTTAATCTCCTTTTTTTGTTTACTACTTTAAAAATAATGGAAATTTGAAATATCTATATAAAAGCAAATATTTCTGGTGGAATATAGATAATATTTTCTTTTTGCACGATTTTTGAGTAATTATTTGAAATTATTATGCCATGAGAAGATTTATATCTACTTATGGCATCCATTATCTGACTTTTATCCTTTTTACCATAACTAACTTCTATTGGAATTGGTTTTTCCATGCCTCTTTGAATAATAAAATCAACATTTTTAGCACCTTTCTTATTGTCGTCATAATATACTTTATGTCGTATATCCATTGTTTTTTCTAAATTAAAGAAAATTGAAGCAACATAATTTTCAAGTAATTTTCCATAATAAGCAGTTTCTTCTTCAAGTAATGCAGCACCATAATTTAAGGATAAAATGTGTCTAATGCTAGATGTTGCAAAATAATATTTTTTAGCTTTTGTTACTCTTTTAGCTGATGATGTGAATGGATCAACAGTATCGATTATTTGCGTTCTTTTTAGTATGTCTAATATTTTTCTTATCGTATTTTTATTAGAGTCAAGACTATTGGCTAATGATTCTGTGGATATTTCACCCATATTTTGAAGTGCAAAAAAGTACAATAAATTAAATGTAAGATTTTCAGTATCTTTATTAACTCCTTTAATATTTTTCATATCCATGGTAACTATCTTGTCTATAGTATCAATAATCTTTTTTATACTTTCTGTTTCTTTTTGATGTAAATAAGATGGAAAACCACCATACTTTAAATATTTTTTCCATTCATGAACATCATATCCTTCAATAGTAGTATAAGCAGTTATGATTTTATTATTTATTTCATCGATATTTTCCGTTTTATTATTATATATTAATTCATATATTATATTGGATGTATCTTTATTAGAATAATCATATTTTAAATTTAAATATTCTGAATATGTTAATGGCGTTATAGGTATTTTTAATAACCGTCTTGCTGAATCAGCATTATAAGATAACTCTAATGCGGATGATCCTGTATAAATCATGAAAATATTTTTAGAATTATCAAAAATAATTTTTCCGGTTAATGACCACTCAGAATCATATTGTGCTTCATCAATTAATAGAAACACAGGTTCATTTTGCGTTTCAATTAAAGAATTAAAAAAGATTCTTAAATATGTTGAAATCCCATCAATTATCGAACTATTGGTTATTTTTTTCAGATTATCCGTGCTTATGTATAATATATTTTTTGAATTGATNNTTTTTTTCTTTTAAAAGATACTCATATACTTGAAAAAGAATAGTTGATTTGCCAACATCTCTAATTCCTGGTAAAACAAGGTATCTATTGATAGTTTTACCTTTTAAAAATTCATCAATGTATTCAATAATAATGTTATACTCATTTCGATGGTTAAAGAATTTGTTATCGTAACTTAGTTCATCCATTAGTTTTGTTGGTCTAATTAATACTTCATTTTTGATATATGTATCTATTTTGTTTTCCATATAATCACCTGGGCGATTATTAATAATTTCACGGCTTAAACGGAATTTTTCTTAATTATACTATTATATTTATTAATATAATCATACTACAATATAAAGTTTACCTACATAAGCTATGTTTGTAGACAAATATGTTTACCTACATATGCTATGTTTGTAGATAAATATGTTTACCTAGATGTGTCATGTTTGAGACAAAAAGTTTATTCAATTTAATGCTTCAATAAGTATCATAGGGATTTATAAAAGTATTATAATTTAAAGAAAAACATCTTATTGGATGTTATATAAAAAAGTCTGTTTTAAAGTAAAAAGAAGGCGATGGGGATTAGTTTTGGTTTTTTCTACCTTTATTTACATAATCACGTCCCTTTTTAACACCGTATGCTGTTGCAGCCCCGCCTAAAATTATTTTGGATAATGAAAATACTGAACCGGACTTTCCTGCTTTAGCTCCGGCACCTAATATTTTTGTTATGTTGCCACTCTTATCCAATCCTTTGGTTAAATCAAATGCTGTATTAAAGCCTCCTTTGGATCTGCCACTTGTTTTAAATGCAGAACCTCCACGTCCTCTACCACTGGAACGTCTACCTGATTTTGATGAAGATTTGTTTGAGGAATCATAATCAAAGTCCTGACTGGCCTTTTCTTCTTCTTCCTTTTTCTTTTGGTTGGCAAGAGCCCTTTCCCTTAATTTATCATATTCCTTCCTTTTATCACCATCAGATAATACGTCATATGCTTCCTGACTCAATTCATATTTTTTCTGGGCTTTTGCACCATTATTTACGTCAGGATGATATTTTTTCATATTGCATTCATAAGCTTCCTTTATCGTATCATTATCTGCATCTGCTTCTATATTTAATATGCCATAATAATCTTGAATGTATTTAGTCATAATAGTTACCTTCATTAATTTTATATGTATTCTTTTTTCATGTAATTATATGTTTTTACCTTATAGTATAGTTTACTAGGAAATTATAAATATTTTGTAAATTTATATAAATTTTCATTAAATTAATTTTAATTAACGGATAAATCATTATGAATTATTTGGCGATTATGTGTTCAAAATGTGTTTTAATTAATTTGATTATTATGATGGTTACAGCTGGTTAAAAAAAAGAGTTAAATTAGGTGGTATCCATCTAATTTATTTTGATCGTAGTGCATTTATTTTTTCTTCAATGGACTGGTAAAACTCCTTAATTTGCACGTGAAGTGGTTGTGGTGCATATTTGTAGTCTTCTCTAGGATCCATCAGGATATCCGCCCTTTTTTAGAATTCTTGGTGGGTTCGTAATATTCATCCCAGTAGAAATTTTCAAGAACGCACAACAATTGACTTTTTGAGTTTTGACTGTTTGCACTTGTGGTTTTTAATTTTCTCTTTAATTTAGGTTTATTATTTTTTGTTTATTTGTTTGTTGTTTTTGTTCTAGGTTGCGTATATCCCAATAAATAACAAGTAAAAAATCAATT
>MUZY01000240.1 GCA_003266065.1 Methanosphaera sp. rholeuAM130 | reverse complement strand
AAATATAATTATGTCAAGTACTCTACCCTAAAAAATATAAATCAATTAAATTAAAATATAGTATAATTAAATTTTATATAAAGGTGATTAGATGAATAAAATAAAACATCCACATAATACAGTTATAAACAACTTAGAAGAAATAAATACACTGATATCATTACTTGAAACCTCAAAAATGGCATATCTTAAAGCAAACTTAAGCATACATCTACATGAAAGTGAAATAAAACTATTTAAACAGGTAATTAAACACGACAAAAAACATCATAAAAATGTCAGAATCAAACAATATCAAAAACTGATGGAAAACCCGGATGAAATTCCCGAATTATATGAACTTCACCAAAAACTATTCCTGAAAAGATACAAAAAACTAGAGAAAAAAGGCATTATTATAGTAATAGAAGAACCGGATAACGGTCTTCCATATGACTTTGTAATTACTCAAAAGGGTCAGGAATTGATTAAGGAAATTAAAGAAAAGGAACTTGCATGGGAAGAAGAAATTAGTGAAGATCTTGAAGATAAAGAAGAGTTGCTGAAATTATTGAAACAGATTGCAATTCCAGCCATGGAAATTAGTTATCTTCTTAAAAAACAACAAAAAGGAGTTTATTAATCTCCACAATATTTACTTTTTTTGGTTATTTTATTTTTTCACAATACTAGAATAAAATAGTTTAATTTGCCTAATTGACATTTTTAATAAATTGATACCTTGGTTACTCCTTCAATTTTTAATAGGAGTTGTATGGTATCACCCGCAATCAGTTTGTCCGTAACCAGCGTCATATGCGGCGTCAACGTCAAGTATGGATCTGAAGCATATACCTGCAGTATGGATATTCTTTCATCGGCCAATATTTTCGATACTTTACTTAATATCCCATATTTTTCCGCCAATCCCTCTATTTCTATTACACCCAATCCCAACGGTTGTGATATTTCTGACAGGACGGGACCTGCAGGTGTGATATTGGAAAAGATATTCTTCAGCTCATCATCCTTCAATATATTTTCTATTGTTGACATTATAACACGTCTATCTGTATTAATTGATTTTGCTAACGAAGACATATTTATTTCCACATCACCACAGCATATCTTTTTATTTTCGGTTATTTTTAATCCCAACTGTAGTAATTTAATGATGACCTTCTGTTGTGAAGGGTATTTTTCGAATTTTTCAATAGTATTTTTCCACATGTTCGACATCCTCAGTAATATATTAGCCATTGAAGTTAATAAAATTATAGTTAATGTATAAATTTATACACTAAACATTTAAATAGTACATTGATGTAATAATAATATAGAACTTGAAAAGGTTGATAAAATGAAAAAGAGTGAATGTTTTTGGCTACTTAAAAGAATTGATTAAAGAAATAAAAAGTGAAAAAATAGAAGTTAAAGAAGCTATAGAATTATTTAAAATATTATATGACAAATACGACAATGTATTCCTATTTGAATCCATGGAAAATGACAACAAATTATCCAGATATTCAATAATAGGATTTGATCCCATAGCCATAATAACGGCACACGACAGCAATGTGACAATAAAACTTAATGATGATACACTCAACTACCAAAGCACAAATCCCTTCCTGGATTTGAAAGAGTTGACAAATAACGATTTTGACAAAAAAGGATTTTGTGGAGGACTGATAGGTTACGTATCCTATGAATCAATCAAATACTTCGAAGACGTTCCAACATATAAAAGCGTTTATCCTGACTTTGAATTCGGATTGTATCTCGATTGTATTATATACGACCATATCCACAATAGCTGTGAATATCTAACTGTCAACGAGAACAGGTTAGAACAGATACGTGAAATGAACGACAAGAAATGTCAAAAGAAAACTCTTCAATATAAACTCATTGAGGAAGATTTTCAAGAAGAAGAATACACCAATGCAGTCAGAAAAGCAAAAGAACATATAACGAATGGGGACATATTCCAAGCAGTAATATCCAATCCCCAAAATCTCTACTTGGAAGGAAATAAAATAACATTTTATGAAAATCTAAGAGAAATTAACCCATCACCGTACATGTATCATATCAAATTCAATCAGAGGGAAATCATAGGTTCAAGCCCCGAAATGCTGATGAGACTTGAAGAGGATGTCATTGAAACATATCCTATTGCAGGTACAAGAATACGTGGCAAAACGGAAATGGAAGATAAACAGTTAGAAAAAGACTTGCTCAACGATGAAAAAGAACTGGCAGAACATCTGATGCTGGTCGATTTGGCAAGAAACGATATTGGAAGAATAAGCAAAACAGGAAGCGTTAATGTAGACAAGTTTAACGAGATAAAAAAATTTTCACACGTACAGCACATAGTAAGTCACGTATGTGCTAAACTGAAAGAGGAATATGATGCGATTGATGCATTCAGCAGTCTATTTCCTGCAGGAACACTTAGCGGGGCACCAAAGATACGTGCGATGGAAATCATAAACAACTTGGAGAAAACTGCACGTGGACCATACGGTGGAGCGGTTGGCTACTTTTCATTAAACGGTGATGCGGATTTCGCAATCACAATCAGGACACTAACCACTTTCGACAACAGGGCAGAAATACAAGCCGGAGCAGGAATAGTATATGATTCCGATCCTGAAAAGGAATATGAAGAATGCAGAAACAAAAGAAGAGCACTGCTAGAAACGCTTAAAATATCCACACAGGAGTTTTTAAAATGATACTGCTATTGGACAACTATGATTCTTTCACATATAACCTATATCAGATACTTAAAGAATTCGAAGAAGACGTTCTTGTAAAAAGAAACGATAAAATTACTATCGACGAGATTGAAAATATCAATCCCGACCATATCGTAGTTTCACCCGGTCCTGGATGTCCTGCAAATAAGAAAGATTTCGGTATTTGCGGCAAAGTCATAAGAAAATTTAATGATACTCCAATACTCGGAGTATGCCTTGGAAATCAAGGGATATATGAAGCCTACGGTGGAAGAATTAAAAAAGGAAATCCCGTACATGGCAAAATGGATGAAATATACCATATGGATTCACCGCTGTTTAATGATATCCCTGAAAGATTTGAGATAGTCAGATATCATTCATTAATATGTGATGAAGATAAAATTCCGGATGACATAAAGATTACATCTTATACTGACGATATGATCATCATGTCAATCGAACACAAAAAGTATCCGACTTATGGAGTACAGTTTCATCCGGAATCCATTGGAAGCAGTTACGGTCATAAGATAATTGAAAACTTTCTGGAAATATGAGTGTTGATTTAAATGAACAAAGTTGAAGAGATTATCAAAAACAAAAGGACAATTATTGAAAATAAAAAAAAGAATATTTCAACTGAAGACTTGAAAAGGAAAGCCTGTGATTTTAAATCAACGAATTCAATTAAGTATGAATTTCAAGATAAACTTAAAGAGGATGGATGTAGTTTAATTTGCGAATATAAAGTAGCCAGCCCATCCAAAGGGCATATCAGCAACTTGAGTCTTGAAGAAATCATCCGGATATATGACAAATGTCCAGTGGATGCCATAAGCATATTGACGGAGAACCTGTACTTTAACAGTAACTTAAAAAACCTTAAAAATGCGAAAAAATTCACATCAAAACCATTGCTACGAAAGGATTTCTTCATTGACGAATATATGATTTATGAAGCCGCATTGAATGATGCCAGTTGCGTTCTGTTAATTGAAGGAATCACGCCGGATATTGAAGAATATCTTAATATAACCTACGAGTTGGGAATGGATGCCATTGTTGAATGCCACAGCATTGAAGACCTGTTGAATGTTGAAAAGTACAATCCACAGATTATAGGCGTTAATAATAGAAACTTAAAAGATTTTACCATCAATCTGGAAACGACAAAAGAATTGAAAGAATTCATACCGAATTATATGATTTCGGAAAGCGGGGTAAAAAATATCCGGGACGCACAAACACTTAAAAGTTACGGTGCAGACGGAGTACTTATCGGAAGCAGCATTTTAGAAAGCAATAATAAGGAAGTTATCGAATCTTATCTGAACGATTTGAATCATGTATTGAAATAGATTTATAGAAAACAGTTAAAGAGAATAATGAAAGGGGGAAATGATTTTTATGGATATGAAAGTAAAGATTTGTGGAATAACAAACCAGAAAGATCTTAAAAAAATTGAAAAACTAAACGTTGATAAAGTGGGTTTTATTAATATAGAAAGATCAAAGAGAAATGTTTCCATGAATAAAATCAATGAACTGGAACAGGAATTGACAAATAAACGTTCATCAACTTTGGTAATCGAACCAAGCGATGCATATGATGCAATCTTAAAATGTAATCGATTGAAAATATTTAACATTCAGCTTCACTGCCTTAGCAGCTTTGACGTCAAATACATTAAATGGATTAACCAGTACCATAACTATGAAAACATAAACATTACCCGGGCTATTGGCCTTAAGGATTCGATAGACGATTCAAAGAAAAAAGAATTGGAAGCTTTTGCAAATAGATGCGACAATATACTGCTGGATTACGTTAAGGATGGACTTACAGGTGGTACAAATACGCAGATACCAATCGATACGGCAATAGAAGCATCAAAGATAATCAAGAATGCAAATAAACATACGGAAGTATCATTGGCAGGCGGACTGAATTATGAATATCTGGAAAGTATCTATGACAAACTGCAATACTTTGATAGAATTGACTTGAACAGTGGAGTTGAGTTTGAAGCTGGACGTAAAGACATCAAATCAATAAAGAAAATATTGGGGTTATTTGACAATTGAGAAGATGCTTCTTGCAGAAATATCTTAAAAACAAATCCCATGAAAAAAATGAGAAAATAATAAAAGAATAGTAAATGGAGGTATAATATGAAGTATGATGGAAAATTTGGAAAATATGGAGGAGTATATGTTCCTGAATTATTAATACCAGCAATTGAAGAACTTGAAGAAGCATTTTATAAATTTAAAGATAATGAAGATTTTATAAGAGAGTTTGAAGAATATTTACGTGAATTTGCGGGCAGACCTACTGGATTATATTATGCGGAAAATCTTTCCAAAAAATTGGGATGTAAAATATACTTAAAACGTGAAGATATGCTTCATACAGGTGCACATAAGATAAACAATACAATCGGACAGGGACTGTTGGCAAAATACATGGGAAAAACACGATTGATTGCAGAAACAGGTGCAGGTCAACATGGAATAGCAACTGCAGTAATAGGTGCAAAATTGGGTTTGGACGTCAAAGTGTTTATGGGTTCAAAGGATGTTGAAAGACAGAAATTAAATGTTTTCAGAATGGAGTTATCCGGTGCCCAAGTAGAACCGGTAGACATCGGTAGCAAAACTCTCAAAGATTCAATCAACGAGGCGTTTAGATATTGGATTTCCAATTTGGATACTACGCATTACTTAATCGGTACTACAATGGGACCGCATCCTTATCCGAGTATGGTGAAATTCTTCCAAAGTGTCATAGGACGTGAAGCCAGAAAACAGATTATCGAAAGGGAAGGCAGATTACCCGATACGGTTATAGCATGTGTTGGCGGTGGAAGTAATGCCATGGGCATATTCAGTGGATTTGTAGATGATGAATCCGTTGAATTGATTGGTGTTGAAGCAGGCGGTGAAGGAATTGAAGGATTGAATCATGGTGCTACAATCACAAAAGGTAGCGACGGAATCCTACACGGATCACTGTCAATCATACTGCAGAACGATGAAGGTCAGATAAGAAATACCAGCAGCGTATCCGCCGGTCTGGATTATCCTGGAGTTGGCCCGGAACATGCTTATCTTCATAGCATTAAACGTGCAAAGTATGTTCCGATAACAAATGAGGAAGCTTTGGATGCTTTCAAATTATTATGTCAGACGGAGGGAATCATACCCGCACTTGAAAGTTCACATGCAATAGCATATGCAGTTAAATATGCCAAAAAAGAAGAAAACAAGAATAAGACAATCATTGTAAACTTATCCGGCAGAGGCGATAAGGACATGTTTATTGTCGCTAAAGAATTGGGGGTTGAATTATGACTAAAGAAAGTTACGCACAGATGTTCAGGAATTTGGAAAATAATAATGAGGGAGCATTCATACCCTTTGTTGTAGCGGGTGATCCGGATTATGAAACTTCATTGGAGATTGTTAAACGATTAGTGGATTGCGGAGTTGATGCATTGGAAATTGGATTTCCATTCTCCGATCCCGTAGCTGATGGAGCCAGCGTTCAGGAAGCAGACATTCGAGCATTCGATAGTGGAATGACCATTGAAAGGTGTTTTGATTTTCTTGAAGAAGTTAGACGATATACCTCAATTCCTATAGGATTACTGTTATATTACAACATCATCTACAAGCATGGAATCGATAGCTTTTATGAAAAATTAAGCAATCTGGACATAAATGCAGTCTTAATAGCGGATTTGCCTCCAGAGGAAGCAAAAGATGTCATCGACATTTCACGCAAACATGATATTGAAGAGATATTCATAGTCTCACAATCAACCAGCAACGAAAGAATAGGTATGATAACCGAAATAGTCGGCGGATTCATATATGTCGCATCGGTAATGGGTACGACGGGAGTAAGAAAAGAAGTTGAAAATAACACGAAAGAACTGATTAAAAGAATAAAGAAACATACAGACATACCGATATGTGTAGGATTTGGAATATCGAAAGAAAAACATGTCAAAGAAGTAATGGATGCGGGTTCCAATGGGGCAATAGTCGGAAGTGCGATAATAAACATTATTAAAGAGAACTTGAACGATAAAAACAGATTATACGATGAAATAACTAAGTATACGACAAGCATGAAAAACGCTACGAGGAGATAATATGATTTATGACGTTTTGGATGACATAATAGAAAACAAGAGAGACTTGACCTATGAAGAGTCATATGAATGTATGAATGATCTAATCAGCGGGGATTATCAGGATAGTGTTATTTCAGCTTTTCTAATAGCACTGCGAATGAAAAAAGAAAACATCGACGAGATTACCGGCCTTACCCAAAGCATGAAAGACCACGCAACCCACATAGATTACAGTCCCCAGGATTATCTGGTCGAAAGTTGCGGTACAGGTGGAGATACCCTTAAAACGTTCAATGTCAGTACTGTTTCATCGATTGTAGCCAGTGCCGCCGGTGCAAAGATATCTAAGCATGGAAACAGAAGCGTAAGCAGCAGTTATGGTGGTGCGGATGCACTTGAAGACTTGGGAGTTAACATTGAACTAACACCGAATCAGGTAATCAACTCTTTGGAAAAGTGCAACTTTGCATTCATATTTGCACCGATGTATCATAAGGCCACCAAAAATGTTATGGCCATCAGAAAAGAATTGAAGACAAGGACAATATTCAACCTGATTGGACCGATTAGCTGTCCAACACAGGTTACTGCCAGACTGACGGGATTATACAATCCGGATTTGATAGAAAACATTGCCCAGGTTTCCATTAATTTAGGGGTAAAAAGGGGCATGATTGTCCACGGATTTGATGAACACGGCAATCCAGCCATGGATGAAATATCCAATATAGGGAAAACTAAGGTCGGATTCATCGATTATGGAAAAATAGATGTCAAATACATCGATCCTGAGGATTTTGGACTCGAATATTCTAGTCGTGAGGACATTAAGGCACCGTCAACTCCGGAAGGACACCTGGAGGTAATCGGCAACATACTGGATAACGTAACGACTACCAGGACTGACAAGGCACGTATGGATTTATGTCTGATGAATTCGGCCGCAATATTATACGTTGCAGATAAGGTTAGCTCATTGAAGGAAGGTGTTGACTTGTCAAAAGAGGTTATTGAAAAGTCCCTTGCCAAAAAACAGTTAGAAAATATTATCAAATACAGCAACGAATAACTTCAGAAGCATCATACTAAACTCCCTCACTTTTTTTTAAATTTTAAAAAAAATAATGTTCTTAAATGATTATGCATAATATATTAATTAGTAATTATTGAACTGATGATTTTTATGAAAAATATTGTGATAATTGGTGCCGGTCCGGCAGGTAGATTTGCGGCAATGGATGCGGCTGAAAAATCAAACAACGTTACATTGATAGAAAAAAGACATATTGGTGGAAAATGCTTAAACCATGCTTGTATGGTCGTATGTGCATTAGCTGACGTGGCAAAACATGTATCCGAATCGAAAAACTTTAACGATTTGGGAATTGTGGAATCACAGATAAAACTGAACTATACTAAAATAGCACAAAAAATCAGGGAGACACAAAAAAGGATAAGGCCTATTTTAACCGCTGAGACGACAGGTACCGGCGTTGAATATGTTCGCGGTGAGGCAACAGTAGATGCAGAAAGGAAGGTTGTAGTGGTGGATGACGAGGACGAATATCCATATGATAAACTATTGGTATGTACAGGTTCATCACCACGCCTGCCGAATATTCCCGGCGTTGAAAACGCATACACGTATAAGGATACCTTGAAGTTTAAGGAAATACCTGAAAAACTGGTAATTATCGGTGGAGGTTCAACCGCCGCTGAATATGCAAACATCTTCTCATGCTTCGGCAGTCAAGTGGATGTTTTATGCAGAAGTAGCTTCCTTAAAATGCTAGATGATAGTAGAACTGAAGAGTATATTGTAGCCAACTTGCTTAAAAATACAATAGTACATGAAAATGTAGAAATAAAAGAGATTACAGATAGGTCAGTTATAACAAATTATGGAGAAATTGAAGGTACGGTACTGTTGGCTACGGGCGTTGTACCAAACTCAGACATCGTAAAGGATATTGTTGAAGTTGACAAAAAAGGAAATATCATAGTCGATAGCCACATGCAAACATCAAATCCAGACATATACGCCGCAGGTGATGTAATCGGAGGGTTACTGTCAACACCGGTATCCCGAATGGAAGGAATGGTGGCCATCAACAACATCATGGATAATGAAGTGGAGGCAGACTATTCATTGGTGCCACTGACTATTACATTAAACTATGACGTAAGCTATCTCAAAGGGGATGAAGTCAACAACAACGGAAAGGAACTGGCGATACCGGGTGCTGCAGGTCCGGGTTCATTCTGGAATATGCTGACCGGAAAAACGGGATTGACCAAGGAAAACATTGACCTTGAAAGCGGTAAGATAAACAACATACTTGCAATTACCCCTTCATCCAACATTGCATTACCATATATGGTCAAGGCCATAAAGGATGGTGACGCTGACTTTGGCAATTTTATAGAAATACATCCAAGCACTGACGGAATATTTAAGTTAACGCAATATTTTAAAAGATATCTGTAATAATATTTATTCACAGAAGCTTTAAACAAAAAAAGGTTGAATTGGAATGGATATCTCCAACAATTCAAATAAAATAAGATTTTTAAAAGGCAAGAGTTTATTCAAACTCTCCTGCTATTTTTTCATGTGCTTTTTTATAAATTCACACAACTCATAAGGTGCATCAAGAATATCCACGGAATACTTTTTGGCAGCTTCTTTCATCGAATCTTTACTGTCAAATGCATCTTTTACGACTTCTGTTATATTATCAACCCCACTTTCCAATACCGCTCCTTCAAATACGCTGGCCAGGTTATGATAACGGCCATACTTTACGCCAAGAACTACGACAACCGGTATCTGACAGGCAATGGTCTCGTGTAGCGTTAATCCGTCATCTGTTATAACTGCCAAATCAACCAAATCATACAAATCGGCAATATAATTGATGTATCCGAGGTTGATTATATTCGGATAATCTATGACCTCGTTTAATTGCTCTTTTAACGGATCGCCTATAACGAAGATATTATAATCATCATTTTCTTCGGCAAACTTACGTGCGGCTTGTGCCATACCGTCAAACAATGTGGATCCGGAAGCAAAGAGTATTGAAGGCTTTGCATCATCAAACTGTGAAGGCAGCTTATCGAGAATGTTATTTTTATTGCCCTGCGTTATGTTTAAGTTTATTGGGAAATACTGCTTTTTGAAATCATATTTTGATGTTGGATTGGAATTTAGATATAGCGGCGATTCCGGAAGTATTAATGTTGGATTTAATTTTAATGAAATTTTAGTATCCGTTGGGGTTGAAACTAGCGATACATCCGGAACACGTGCCAACTTAGCAGAAAGACTTCCTATGATTGCACCCCCACCGATTACTCCTATCACACCATCGGCACCCTCTTTTCTAATTAGCGATGCCCCTTTCATTGAGGCCAGAGTTGCTTTGATTCCTGCTTTCAAAAGTTTCATTTTGGATGCTGCATGACCTCCTGCATTTGGTATTGGCGATTGTAACCAGGAAATGTTTCGTTTTTTGAAGTAGTAACCTGGAGCACTTGGATCCAAAACAATTTCCGAATCTATACCTTCCTGTTTCAAGTATTCCATGATATTGAATGCCAGTAATGCATCCCCACCAATACCTCTTCCTGTGACGAATAATAATAATTTCATTAATCTTCCCTTCCAGTAAAAAATCATATAAGTCCATAATTAATATCTATTAAATTATTTTGTATGAAATTATTATTAAATCATTTGGAAAAAAGGGGGTATCGATTCATAGGGCAACTTGTAAAAAGATTAATTGCAGCCAATATGTAACTTGTTAAAAATAGATTTGAAAGTAACATTTAATTAAATGAGATATCCCATGGAATATCCTGATAAAAAAAGTCATGCATCAAAAGTAATGAAGGTGGAAGATTATTAATTATACTGGATTTCCTTCTTCATCATATACTTCTATACATTCCCCAGAACAGTTTTCAGCAGCTTCAGTATAAACTTCGATATCGTCGATTTCAAGTTCATCTACTTCTCCATCTCTACTTGAACCTACTATTGTAGCTCTGTCATCATCGTCGAATGTGAATAGTGTTTCATCTAAATC
>MUZY01000132.1:14732-15493 GCA_003266065.1 Methanosphaera sp. rholeuAM130 | reverse complement strand
ATGCAATAGCAATGGATATCGGAACCAGTGGTATTCGTGCTCAAGCAATCGATATGGCAGATAACAGCACAATCTCTACAACCGTAACATTAAGACATCCTCTTCCTGGAGCTAATGTAATGGATCATTTGCATTTTGCAGTCAATGTAGGGGCTGACGAAGCACATAAACTAATGATTGAAGCTGTAAATAAGGTAGTCGATCAGTTAGGTATAGACAAATCCAAAGTTCAGCGTTTTGCTGTTTGTGGTAACCCTATTCAATTGTCATTATTCCAAAATATTGAAATAAGGGATTTGGCATTTTGGGGTACAAATGCAATGGAAAGATTGAAAATCGAACCTCCAAAAAGAAGGTCACAGGTACTTAAACCGGCAGATGTGGATTTGGAAATTAATCCGGATGCNNCTGGTTTCAGACTTCGGTACGAACGCTGAAATTGCATTGGTTATTGACGGTGAAATTTTCTCATGTTCAGCAGCAGCAGGTCCTGCTATGGAAGGACAAGCTATTGAATGTGGTATGTTAGCATCCCCTGGAGCTATCTGTGACGTAACCGCTGTAGGTGACGATTGGCAAATAGAAGTTCTCAACAGTGAACTGAAAGTTGAATCCGGAGATTTGATGGATGTATCTACGGGGGATGTCAAACAGTCAAGAACAACCGATACGAAAGCTAAAGGTATTACAGGTACCGGTGTAATTTCTTCATACAGTTTGGGTACAGAACAGGGTCTGATTTCAATACCTGATATTCAAAC
>MUZY01000132.1:5829-14700 GCA_003266065.1 Methanosphaera sp. rholeuAM130 | reverse complement strand
GCTGTTTACATGGCCGGAGCATCAGGTTTCTATGTAGACCCACTCAAATCATTAACGGTCGGTCAGATTCCTGCCTGTTCATGGGAAATCTATCAGATAGGTAACACCTCACTTGCAATGGCCAGAGATATTGTTGAAAATCCTGATTTGCTGGATGAGTTGCAGGAAGTAGCAGATGGTATGCAGGGTAACCACATTACATTGGCCACATCCGAAATATTCGAAAAGATATATGGATTGGAATTGGCAGTCTGTGAACAGAACATGCCTATGTGGAAGTATGATGAATGGCTGGAAAGTTACGGTTACGGTAATGTACCTGAACTTGAAGAGGATCCTGAAATACACAGAATATATGAAAGTGATATTCCTGATATCGGTAGAAACGGTTTGTCCATTATTGAAGAGGTTGGTACCAAGCTTACCGCCGAAATTGAAGGATGTATCAGTTGTGGTGCATGTGAAAAAGAATGTCCTGAAGATGCTCTTAAAGTCGAGGACGGCGTAATAACCATAAGATCAGACTACTGTAACGGTAGTGCATGTTTAAGATGTGAAAGAATCTGTCCTTCAAAAGTATTCTCATATGATAAAATGTTATACATTGAAGGTGAAGATGCAGTCAGTCTATAAACATTCATTTTTCTCCCCCTTTTTCTTTTTAATTTAATTGCAGAGTGTTATTATGAAAGCTATAGTTTTTGATAATGCAGGCACAATCCTTCAACGTAAAACAATTATAAAGGACATGTCCACTAAAAAAGTATTTTTCAATACGGATACTATAGGTATCGCCAATAAAAATAATAAAAATATTATAGTTGTATTCCAAACACCGGTTGATGAGTTATATGATTTCAGGGATATGTCCATAAGGGAGTTTATGTTAATGCATGAATCCTCATTTGAGATAGCTTATTCTCAAATAAAAGTTACAGATGATGAACTGCTTGACGTAATTGCCGACGATGCAAAAATTAGTGATATTCTCGAGACTTATGAAGTTTTACTCACAGAAAATGTCAGGATAATAAGTGGGGCCGCTTTAATTGTAAATATTTTTACTGGAGAAATTACTCATGTCTATACTGCAGGCGGTTTGCTATTTGGATATACATCTGATGTGATGGATTTCTTGAAAAAAGAAGGCTTTGAAATATACATAGCTTCAGGTGATAATAAACATTCACTTAATGAGATATCATCTATTTTAAACATAGCCAAAAACAATATTTATAGCACTTGTAACGTTAACTGTAAAGAGGCCGTAATTGAAAAATTACAAAAGGAAGGATATTACGTATACATGGTGGGAAATCATACAAACGATTTGCTCGCCATAAAAAAAGCGGATACTGGTATATTGACGTTACAACAGCGGGAGTTGCTGCCAAAACGATTGATATCCGAAGCGGATTATGTAATATCATCGATAGATATGGTAATAGACGTTGTCAAAAAAGAAAGCGACAACCGTTAACAAATCAAAAAAAATATCCGATTTGAAAAAAGGATAGAATATGGATTATATTCTATTTAAAACTTCATTAATAATTTTTTCCTTGTCATCCTCATTCTTAGCAATCACGTTCAACGTATTTTCAAGTGCTTCTCTCGTCGGAGGAATTTGATTTAATGCAATTAATGATTCCACCCAGTCAACGGTAGCTCTTATTGAAGGCTTTTTGCTTAGATCCAATTTTCTGATTCGTTGGGTTTTGTCGACTATTTCGTTTACCAGATTATCCTCTGCAAGAGGTACTCTCTTATTGATGATGCTGATTTCCCTATCGTATTCAGGATAATCTATGTATAAATACAAACACCTGTCTTTGGTTTCGTCAAGCAGGGATCTCTGAGCATTTGAAGTCAACACAACAATCAAATCATTTTTCAACTCAAAGGTATCCAAATCATTCACGGTTATCTCTTTTTCTCCCAAAGCCTGTAACAAGAAACTTTCCAGCTCTTCATCGGCCTTATCGATTTCGTCAATAAGCAGGACAGACGGTTTTTCATTGCTGAATGCCGTTAATAACGGCCTTTGTATAAAGAATTCATTTGAAAATATTGTCATGTCCTCCTTGTTTTCCCTTGCCAACTCCAGATACAACAATTGTTTCTGATAGTTCCATTCCCCAACAACCTGTTCAAACGTAATTCCTTCATAACATTGAATCCTAAAGAAATCCCTATCGAAACATTCTGCAATGGTCTTTGCAAGTTCTGTTTTACCGGTACCCGGTGGACCTTCAATCAAAATAGGTTTCTTTAGAGCAAACGCTAAAAATAATGTTGTGTTGATTTGATCATTAGAGATATAATTGTGTTGTTCCAATTTGTCATTTATTTCTTCAATTTCCTTCATGCTATCACATTACCTCTATTAGTTTATAGTCTTGTGTTCCCATTCTTAAATTTTGGGCTTCTTTAAGTTGTACGGTGGAGTCAATATTTCTGTACAACGTCTTAAATTTATCTTCACCTGCAACGTAATCCAGGTCAAATATTTGATTCAAATTATTGTCCTGATTATTAATCAAGTCATATGATGCCTTGTCAATTGCAACGGGATCATAGCTAAGTAAAATTCCTATGTCATCCATCATCTTTTTTTGTTCGGATGCATTACAATCACAGTCAGGTGTAATGTTTGTTAAAAAGTTTATAAAAACTACCTTATTAAATTTTTTGTTTAAAATACTGGCGTAGGCATATTCGGCTAGAGCTTTTGAAAATTCATCACTATTCAACCGATTTAATTTAATTGCATGAGCCGGACAGATGTCGATACAGTCATTGCATCCAATACATTTATCAAAGTCTATAATGGCATGTGAGGATACGGTAATTGCTTCTTCAGGACACATCTGTTCACAAACCCTACATGCAAGACACCCTATTTTTGAAATGATGGGTCTTACCAGCTTATGCTGGTCTTTTTTGCCGTTTCGGGATGCACATCCCATCGCTAAGTTTTTAATGGCACCGCCAAATCCACACATGCAATGACCCTTGAAATGACTTAAAACAATCATGGCATCACTTTCATAGATATCGCCGGCAATTTTGGCTTTTTTGAACAGTTTTCCATTTATTTCAACTTCAACTTCATTGTTTCCATTCAAACCGTCGGCGATAATTACCGGCACATTCACTACAGGATAGTTGTATCCGTGCTGATATGCAGTCTCCAAATGGTCGACGCTGTTTGTTCTATAGTAATGGTATAACGTATTGGTATCCGTTAGAAATGCTTTGACATTTGCCTCATCTAAAAGATCCACTATTTTTCTTGCATATGCAGGATTTAAGAAAGTAGTATTCCCTCGCTCACCAAAATGGGTTTTAATGGCAACCTTGTCATTCTCGTCTAAATTACTTATAAATTGTGACATTTCAAATAATTTGCCTAGTTTAACGAAGTTTTCCTCATCTTCACTTTCGCCGTTAATCCTTGCAAAGAATACTTTACTTGTCATTGTATATGGCTTCCTTTTTTGTTCTTTCAATATTATCTATATTGGGGAACCTGATTAATACATTTTATTAAATAATGGATTCAAATAGTTTAACGGATTCTTAAAAGTATATGATAATGTTAAGTTAACGATTTTTGCATTAATTGTTCATTATATTCATGAGTATTGCATTGGAAAAATTATATATATTTTTTTTTATATATAATATAATATACATATATTCTTTTATATATATGGTTATTTAATTACTGAGAGGGGGATTATTTTTTTGGATAAAGATATGGCTTTAAAATCTAATTTTAACTATCAGGATAATTCTAACTTTGAAAATGCACTTTTAAAAGGTGTAAGGAATATCTTTTTATTGTGGATTATTAGTCAAAAAAAGATTCATGGTTATGGCATTATTTCTAAACTTAACGAATCCATTTCATCATTCTCTAATAGAAAGCCAATACACGGAAGTACCATATACCCGTTATTGCATTCCTTGGAGGAAGATGGATTAATAACCAGTTCAAAAGAATTAAATGGAAAAAATGAGGTAAAGGTTTATGAAATAACGCAAGAGGGTATAATGATGTTAAACTCATTAAAACAGTGCATTAAATCCAAACCACGTAATGACTATCTGATATCATTCATGGATGATATGTTATTTAATGAAAAAACATTTACTTTAAAAGAGGGTGATGTGGATGAAATACGCTATTGAAACTCATAATTTAGTAAAGATATATGACAATGATTTCAAGGCAGTGGATAATTTAAACTTGTTTATTGAAGAAAATACAATCGGTGGAATATTGGGGCCAAATGGTGCTGGAAAGACAACCACTATTAAAATGTTAACATGTCTGATACCAAAAACCAGTGGAAGTGCCAAAGTAGCCGGATTCGATATTTCATCCCAAGCAAATGAGGTCAGAAATCATATAGGAATGGTTCCACAATTAGTGAGTTTATATAAGGATTTAACGGTACGTGAAAATGTAGAGCTATGTGCTGATTTTTACAACGTTGACGAAAAGATAAAGGATAAGAAAATCGATGACCTGCTGGAATTGGTCGATATAAAATATGCCCAGGATAAGTTTGTAAAACAATTGTCCGGTGGAATGCAACAGAAAACATCAGTTGTTGCAAGTCTTGTGCATAGTCCCGATGTTCTCTTTCTTGACGAACCGACGGTAGGTCTTGACCCCACAACAAAAAGGGTACTGTGGGATTTAATGGAGCAATTGAATCAGGAAGGGCGTTCAATAATATTATGTTCGCATGACATGTATGAAGTGGATAAAATCTGTGACACAATAAATATTATTGATTCAGGAAAAGTTGTTGCAAATGACACACCGCAGGGACTAAAAGATCAATTGCTTAAAAATAAGGAAGAAAACAATGAATATATAAGAAGGATGATACGAGAATTGGAAACAGAAAACAGTGAAGATAATATTGAAGAGATAAATCAATTGAAATCCTCATTGACGACAGAAGATGAGTGGGTCACAGTAATGGTATCCAATATCAATGAAATGATGATTGATGCTCTTGAAAATCTTGACGTGGTTAAGCAGGTCATTAATATGGGTGAGGGTAGATTAAATATTAATCTTAAACGTTCAGAAACATCGGTCAATGCGGTTATAACTTCAATATTGGCCAATGATGGAAACATTGCATCTATCAAAACAAATGATCCGACACTTGAGGATGTTTTTGTGGCAATAACTGCTAAAAAAAGAAAGGAGATTAAATAATGGAATTCAACAAATTTAAATGGATGATTAGAAAAGATCTCTTAACTGTATGGAGACATAAGGTTCAATTCGCATCCTTAATTCTATTTCCAATAGTTATGATTGCACTATGTGGATGGGGAATGGGTGGAACGGTTGAAAACACTCCCGTGGTAATAGTAAAACAAACATCTGGTTACATAACCGATCAGGCCATTAACGCAATCAAATCGGACACGACCTATGATGTTAAGGATATTCTTGACGATCCCGATAAGGCCAAACAGATGGTTGACAGGGGGGAGGTCAAAGCTGCCATAATACTCTCAAGCAACTTTGAAGATAACTCCTCGAGGAATGTTGTATTATATATCGACTCTTCGGATCAGCTAACGACGCAAACATTGGTTCCAACAACACAAAAAGTATTTGCGTCTTTATCGGAACAGGTAAAAATGGAGCAGATGGGGGCTAATGTTCAGGGCAATAACCCATTTGCACAAACAACACAGGCAATCAAATTGCAGGTAAATAGGATATACGGTGACATCAAATACATGGACTTCCTACTGCCTGGCGTACTTGCAATGACGATATCCATGTCGGCTATGATGACGATGGGTGATTCAATAGCAGGAGAACGTGAAAGGGGTGAACTGGCAAGATTGTTCATGACTCCTACAAGTGTATCAACGGTAATAGGTGGAAAAATAATCTCACAGTTAATTCGTGAAATGATTAAAACAATCATATTAATCGTCGTCGCTGTATTGCTGTTTAATGTGGTTATAAACGGTAATCCAATATTGCTGTTTGTGGTATTATTGATGTCCACATTATGCTTTGTAGGATTTGGTATGATGTTTTCGGCAACTGCAAAAACACAGGAGGATTACATTCAGATAATACTGCCAATAGCGATGCCTATGATGTTTATTTGTGGAGTATTCTTCCCAACTGAAACGATGCCTTGGATACTTCAGAAAATTGCATATTTCCTACCTTTAACCTATGCAAACGATGCATTGCGTGCTGTAATGTTACAGGGAGCGAATTTTAGGTTAGTGGCATTTGATCTGCTTATACTGCTGTTATTCACACTGCTGTTTTTTGCGGTAGGTGTAATGAGATTTAATAGGGATATTTAGGAGGTTTTTTGAATGAAAAATAACGTTAAGAAATTAACAATAATTCTATTATTGTTTTGTATATTGATAAGTTCGTTTAATTGTCTATCGGCTTCAGACTGGGTCATGTATCAAAACAATCCAAGACACACGGGTTATATAATACAAGACACGTCATTTTCGACACAAACATGGACGTCAAATGTGGATAGTAAGGTGCTGGCTTCACCGATATTATATGATGACAAATTAATAATATCAACAATGAACGGTTCCGTCAAGGCATTGGATGCACAGGATGGTGATGAATGTTGGAATTATGACATTCATGGTTCAATAGAATCTACTCCCGCAATATATGGAGATACTATTTATGTGGCATCGGATAACGGTTATGTCTGCTCATATAATATCCATGACGGATCTAATAATTGGAAGTATAAAACGGGTTCTTCCATAAAGTCCTCTCCGGCCGTCGATGAAAATAATGTATATGTAGGGGCTGATGATGGAAGCATATATGCTATTGATAGGGATGATGGAAATGAAACTTGGAAGTTTAAAACAAATGACAGCGTAAGGTCATCGCCTGCTGTAGTTGATGATGTATTGTATGTTGGTTCTGATGACGATAAGTTATATGCCATCGATGTAAATGACGGATCATTGAAGTGGAGTTTTACGGCGGGTGACAACATCCGTTCTTCACCGGCGGTTTATGACGATAAGGTTTACGTGGCATCCGATGATAATCAGGTCTATGCATTGGATATGGAAGATGGTTCTGAAGTTTGGACATATAATGCGGAATCGAAGGTTTCTTCATCCATTGTAATCGATCACAGACAGTCAACATTATATGTCGCAACACAAAAGGGTAAATTGTTTGCATTGGATTTACGTGATGGACTTAAAAAGTGGGATAAAAAAATAGCTAATCAAATAACGGCTACTCCAACACTATTCGGTAATAACATAGCTGTTGGAACGTCTTCCGGGCAGGTTGTAATGTTAAATAAGTTTACAGGAAATGAAGTATGGTCTTATAATCCGGGTTATGTCGGTGAAATTGCCAGTCCAATATCCTCTTCACTCATCAGTAGTGGCGGATCGTTATTTGCAGTATCGGAGGATGGTAATGTATATTCCTTGAACACTGATCAAAAACTTGGTCCGACAAGCGTATATACATATTATATCATTGCAGCTTTGGCTGCATTAGTTGCCGTGGCCGTTGGAACAAAGATATTGTATAATCACAGAAAAAAATAAATATGCTGTTTTTATGTTAAGAAGATTTAATATAATCTTCTGAATCTTTTTTTTNNAAAAAAAATAGTTTTAGAAAATGTTATAATTTTCTAATCGTTATTATAGTTTTATTTGCTGAGTTTTATTTCAATTGCTGAAACGTTGGATGATGTTCCTTCGTTTCCAACAATTTCTTCAGTGCAAATTGTGATGTCTTTTACATCAACGTCTGCGATAAATCTGTTTCTTACGATTTCAGCAACATCTACGGCTCTGCTGATTGCACGTCCTCTTGCTTTCAATACAACTTCTGAAACTCCACTGTTCATTTGTGTAACTACAGCTAATACGTAGTTCATTACTGGTTTATTTCCTATGTATACTATATTTTCTTCTGGCATTTTGTATCCTCCGTAATCATGTAAACTATAATCATATAGTTGTTATAGTTTATGTCATTTATTCTATTTAATGTTATCTGCTATTTATTACATTGCCTAATTTTATTCAATAATGGATAAAATAAACTCAATTTTACTTGTTCTGATTCATTTATTTTCTTAGCATTAAAAGTTTGTTAACTGAGCTTATTATAGCTTCAACACTAGCCTTTACAATGTCTTCATCTGTAGAACGACCAGTTACCTTATTGCCTTGTTCATCACCTGTTTTAACAATAACTTCACCTAATGCATTGGTACCTCCAGTTATTGCTTCAATATGGTATTCTTCTAAGGTAATATCAACCATTTCTTTAATTAATGATTGGATTGCACTTAAAGCAGCGTCAACTGGTCCAACACCTATTTGAGCACACGACTTTATTTCACCATCCATATCAAGCTTTACTGACGCTGTAGGTAACACATGGTCTCCAGTCATTACACTTATTCCTAATAATTTTATTTTTTCTTCGGTAGGCCTTCCCTGTATTGATTCGGCAAGTGACCTGAAATCCACGTCAGTAATTGTTTTACCGGAATCACCTAACGCTTTTACCTTTTTGAATAATTGATCGAATTGTTCGTCTTCTAAGTTGATGTCATATTCTTCAAGTTTTGATCGAATAGCATTGGCACCGGTTAATTTTCCTAAAACAATTCTTCTTGTATGTCCAACTTCTTCAGGCTTAAATGCTTCATATGTTTCACTGTTTTCAAGTACTCCTTGAACGTGTATACCTGCTTCATGAGCAAATGCGTTTTCTCCAATAATCGCTTTGTTAGGGGGCATTTTTACTCCGGATATTCTTGAAACGGTTTCGGATGT
>MUZY01000132.1:1232-5817 GCA_003266065.1 Methanosphaera sp. rholeuAM130 | reverse complement strand
CCTGCTAATGTATTTGCAACAGCTAACCCAAAGTCGTTATGGCAGTGTACACTTATAGGTACGGTAATAACCTCTTTTAGGTTTGCTATTAACTCGTTCATCTTAATAGGTATTGTTACTCCAACAGTATCCGGTACGTTGATTTTATCAACTTTGGCATCCTGAACTGCAACAAACACTTCCTTCAAGTAGTCAAGTTCTGTTCTGGTCGCATCTTCACAAGAAAATTCCGCTGTAATTCCATGGTCTTTAACATATTCCACACCTTCTACAGCCTTTTCAAGAATTTGTTCCTTGCTCATTTTAAGTTTGTAATCCCTATGGAGTGGGGATGTTCCTATAAATGTGTGGATGTAATTTGCATCAGAATCGATAGCTTTGTCAATATCAGGAATTAACGATCTGGCAAGTCCACTTATCTGAGCATCCAGACCCAATTTAGCAACCTCTTTAAAGGTTTGTTGTTCACCGGGTGATGCTGCAGGGAAACCCAATTCTATAACATCAACACCGAGTTTGTCTAATTTTTCTGCTACTATTATTTTTTCATCAGTTGTTATAGTTACACCAGGTGTCTGTTCACCGTCTCTTAGGGTGGTATCATAAATCATAACATCTGATGGTGGGTTGTATGTCATCTCATTTTCACTCCTAATTTATTAGTATACTATTATATTTTTTATCATTCTATATATTATTATCTATACGAATACTCAAATTTGTTTAAAAGAAAGATTAAAAAATTAGATTATTGAAATAATCAATGTTAAACAATTTCTTATGGCCGGTGCAAGACCCAATATGAATATGGATAGTTTTAATAAGTTTTTTGTTCTTATTGTTTCTATTTGGCTGTCGATAATGTATAATGCAAATAATATTGCAATTATTTTTAAAGGATACATTACGATAGCACTTCCTGTTTTGTTGATGAGGTATGTCGGGAGGACGTGCTGTTCAGTGTAATCGAAGAAGTCCATTGCAATAAAAGTCGTGGTAGCATCGAATATATGTGCTAGGAGTACTTCCAAATTAACAGTGCCAAGCATTTTAAATTTATTTCTCAACAGTATAAATGGGATTGAAACTAACAAGAATGCAGTCATTTCAAGTGCCAGTGCCTGAAAGTTGATATTATTGTTCAGTATCAATAGGATATTGGGTATTGAAATGGCAATTCCCGTAACCATAATAATTTTCGTATATTCGATTTTTGACTTTTTTTCGATATGGATGCTGAGAATAAGAAGTACTATCGTCATTAATCCTATGAATATGTAGATTCCCGGCGTAGCAAGCAAGTGGATTCTAGGATAAACGTGGTGATCTACCAGAGCCCTTGTACTTGATCCGAAAAATATGATCGGAATTAAAGGTATTATTAATTCGGATGGGTCTTTGTCTATTTTTTCAAATATCTTCAATATTCCCAACACGATTAATCCCAATACCAAACCGAAGATTACAGTATTAAATGTCGTATATCCTGGATGCAAATAGAAAAAGTTTTCTTGAATAAAATCCTCAATCATATATATTATTATGTTAGTTCATGATTTATTTATCTTTCAACCATTATCATTTTAAATCATGAAAAATAAAGATAATATATAATTGAATAAAAAATATTTGTGATATTATGAGTCAAACAAATTCCATTCTAATCAAAAATCCATATATCCTATCAGATTCAATTAAAAAGGAGTCAATATTGGTTGTGGATAATAAGATTGAAGAAATAAGTACAAATCTATCAGATAATGATGCAGAGATAGTTATTGATGCTGAAGATAAGATTGCAATGCCAGGTCTTGTCAACACTCATACCCACGCTGCTATGACTCTTTTAAGGGGAGTCGGCGACGATCAGGATTTACAGGTATGGTTAAATGAATACATATGGCCTAAAGAAGCTAAATTAACTGAAGAATTGGTATATTCTGCTTCAAAACTTGCAATGGCTGAAATGATAAAAACAGGAACAACCACATTCAACGACATGTACTTCTTCATGGAACAAACAGCTAAAGCCGTTGAAGAATCAGGTTTAAGGGCACTCTTGGGTTATGGAATGATTGATTTATTTGATGATGAAAAAAGGAAAAAAGAGTTAAATGAAACAAAAAGTCTTATTAAACATTGTCATAATACTGCAAATGAAAGGATTAAGGTATCAGTTTCACCACATTCTCCATATACATGTTCTGAAGAGTTACTCACAGAATCGGCAAAATTGGCCAATAATAAAGACTTGAATTTACACATTCATGTATCCGAAACCAAAAAGGAAGTCGACGATTTAAAAAATGAAAGAAATCAAACGCCCTTCGAATATCTGGATGACATCGATTTTCTAAACAATCGAACGATAGCTGCCCATGGAGTATGGACAACGGATGATGAAATGAAGATATTGAATGAAAAAGGAGTATCCGTATCACATAATCCTTCAAGTAACATGAAGTTAGCCTCTGGAATAGCCCCTGTGTATAAATACCTTGAAAATGACGTCAACGTTTCAATAGGAACTGATGGCGTATCATCAAACAATAACCTGGACATGTTTAGCGAAATGAAATTAACTCCATTGCTGCAAAAAGTCAACACATTAAATCCAAAGGTTTTACCTACAAACGAATCTATCAAAATGGCTACGGAAAATGGTGCAAAAGCATTAAATATTAACGCGGGCAAATTGGAAAAAGATAAACTGGCAGACATCATTCTTCTCAACGTTAATGTTCCGCACATGTTGCCACTAAGGAATCCATTATCCAATGTAATTTATTCTGCATTGGGAAACGATGTAGATACTGTTATATGCGATGGACAGATAATACTTGAAAATAAGGAATTAACGAAAATCAACGAATCCGAAATAATAGAAGACATCAAAGAGGTATACACGCAGTTATAATTCGTATTTCAGGGCAATTTCATTTAATTGTAAAGCGTCATATCAATAATAGAAGTGATTATATGAATTCCAATAAACTAATAACAGGTAACATGGACAATACTATAAATGATTCAATAGTTGGTTATATAACTACTACTGACTATGAAACACATTTATTGAAGATAGTCATTGATAATCAGTCTTTCTTAGTCAACACTACTTTGGACACTTCGTATGAAAGAAATAAACAATCATTTAAGTTTTATGTGCCAATGAAATATGAGGATGGCATATTGCATAATGTAGAATTGTATGATGATGCATCAAATCAATTATTGGATACCAAACAATTCATGTTTCATTATTTGGAACATGATCCAAATGAATATAAACTTTTTAAACAATATGAAACGGACTATAAAAACAATGTCTACAGATCATTTAAGCAACGTTTGGAATCCACATTCTATCCAATCAGTTTATTGTTGAATAAAAATAAATTCGGCACATTAAAAAATACGTTTAAGACAATTAAGGCATATCATATAATCAAAAAAGAATCATTATTTGATGTTGGTTATTACATTAACAACAATCCCCGTTTATTGAAAGAAGGAAATGACCTGCTTCTTCATTATATTTATGAAGGGGAAAAACTGGGTTATAAACCACATAAAAATTTCGATGGAAACCGCTATTTATCATTGAATCCCGACGTAAAAAAGGAAAATTACAATCCATTAGTTCATTATGCCTTGTATGGAAGAAGTGAAAAAAGAAATTTGAATTTTGATTTGGACATGGACTCCATCCCCGAAAGCATTAAGGATGATGTAGAATTAATTCATGATTCAGGATTGTTTAATGAAGCATTTTATCTGGATAAATATGAGGATGTTTTAAATTCGCAGCTTCATCCTATTGAACATTATGTCCGTTTCGGATTTAAGGAAAAGAGAAATCCTTCAACTTCATTTAACACGGACTTCTATGTAAAAAAATATGATGATTTCAACATTTACACAATAAATCCGCTGGTTCATTATATTCAGGAAGGTCAAAAGGACAACCGACAAACTGCCGGTAGTAAAGGAAATATCCAATTGGATGATGATTTAATAACGGGATGGTTTTCAACCGATGCCGATAAGCAGTTCAAAGGAAAACTGATTATTGATCGACATGAATTTTCCATTGATGATTCCATATCACTGGATGAAAAATCCAATGCCGAAAATGATTCTCAATCCTTCTACAGATTTGAATTTGTAATTCCGGAAAACTTCCTTGACGGAAAAAGACATTTTGTTAAGTTATTGGATTCTGACGGCATCATAATTGATTCATTTGTAAAATCTTTCTATAACATCACTTCAACGGATGTCCACGTTAAACGTTCAATAACAAAAGAGGAAATGAATAAGTTGGCATCCATTATTGAAGATATTGATTCGGATACTATTCCTGTTTTTGGTGAAGACGCTCCTTTAGTTTCTATTGTGGTTGTTAATCGTGACGGTTTGGGTCATTTGAAACGTTTGTTTGGTTCAATGAATGCTGTCAGTGATTTTTATCCTAATTTTGAGGTTATTGTTGTGGATAATGCATCTAGGGATGGGTCTGTGGAGTTCGTTAAAAATTGGGATGGATTTAACGTTATCTGTATCGAAAACGATGTTAATGAGT
>MUZY01000132.1:709-1207 GCA_003266065.1 Methanosphaera sp. rholeuAM130 | reverse complement strand
ATATCTGCTCTTTTTAAACAATGATATCAAACCATTAAACGGTTTCTTGAATTATATGATGGAATCCCTCTTGTTGGATGATAATGTGGGGGCTGTAGGGGCTCGCTTGTTTTATCCGGATTGTTCTTCATCCAGTCTAAATGCAGATAAATCCTTCTCAGTTCAGCATAACGGTATTGTTTTCAGGGAGTCTGAGGGTTTTATTCGTCCATTCAATCGTGAGAATGGTGTTGAGGTTTTTGATTCGTTTGGTGATGTTCGTCGTGTTGCAGGTGTGACTGCCGCATGTATGTTGGTTAGTCGTGATGTGTTCTTGTCTGTTGGTGCGTTTGATGAGGCTTTTGTTTATGGTTATGAGGATGTTGATTTTTGTTTGAAGTTGTTGCGCAGTGGTTTGGATATTCTGTGTGATGGGCGGGCTTGTCTGTATCATTATGAATTTGGTACTCAGCAGTTGGACAGTAATCGTGAAATTCGCGATCGTCGATTGAATAATAG
>MUZY01000132.1:0-582 GCA_003266065.1 Methanosphaera sp. rholeuAM130 | reverse complement strand
GATGATGATGTGGATGTTTTGATTTCCTTGTTGGATCGTTATGATTTGAGGAAGGTTCGTTGTGCTAATTCCTTGCTTGTTAAGGTTGCTTGGCTTCGTAATTGGTTTGAGCGTTGGATTTCGATGCCGTATTTCATGATGTATGATGTGGTTTTATGCAGCAGTAGTTTGGCTTGTGATTTTGTCGGTGAGCATACCGGTTTGGAGACTTTCCTGTTTCCTTTGGCTACTGATACTTCCATGTTTAATGAGGATGTTTCCGTAGTTGATGATTTTGTTTGTGATTATTGTTTTACGGGTAGTTATTGGGATGCCGATCGTGAGATTGTTGATTGTTTGAATCCGGGTGTTGCGGATTATAGTTTTAAGTTGTTTGGTGCTAATTGGGATAAGGTTTCCTCTCTTAGGGATTATTCATGTGGTTTTGTTTCCTATGGTGATTTGCCTGGTGTTTATGCGTCTTGTCGTGTTGTTTTGGATGATGCCAATCATGTTACTCGTGGCTTTGGTTCTGTTAACAGTCGTGTTTTTGATGCGATTAGTTCCGGTAGGCTGGTATTTACCAACGGTTCCAAGGGAAAT
>MUZY01000222.1:787-5170 GCA_003266065.1 Methanosphaera sp. rholeuAM130 | reverse complement strand
GCAAAACCAGGATTCATTTGTTTAATTGGAACTTCATTGTTTTCAATTTCTTCATCAGTTGGATCTTCAGTTTCAATTACACTGTGTCCATCTGTAAGTTCATCAATTAAAGATTTAGTTTCTTCAACCTTATCTTTAGGTACCCATGCCTGGAACATTTTAGAAGTTTCTGTTTCACCGAAGTATGAATATATCTCAGTTCTTTCCTTTTCAACTTCCAATTGTTCGTTAATTACTAAAAGATGTTCTTTAGAACGTTGACCTATTTCGTCAATATCCTTTAAACATTGTTTTCTTTCATCTTCCAATTCATCCAGTTTGCTTTCAGATGCTTCGATTATTTCTTCGGATGTTCCGCTTAAATTGCTTACATCCAATTTTTCAAATTCCAAACGTCTAAGCACACCGGATATTTCTTCTTCAAATTTGCTTCCACATATGATTACTAATGGTAGGTATGTTACATCACCGCTAGTTGTGGTTGAACCTTCCACAATTTCAACTTCTTGAGTAATCTCTTCAATCTGTGATTTTGCTTCATCCAGATTAGCCAATGGTAATCTGCCAGTAATTACGTTAGTGTATTTACTGTTTTGAAGGTAAGCAAAGTCTATGTCAAAACTGCTTAGTTGTTTTGCAACATTTAAAGAATCTTTATATTTTGTCTTTTCAGAACCAATTTCATTCATACGAGATTCAATTGGACTGAGAACATTATCAACTTTATTAATTATTTCTTCAGCCTTATCAGCTAACTCTTCTGATGGAAGAACTTCAACACTTTTTGGTTGAATTTCTTTAGGGCTGATATATCCTTTAATAACATCCACTATACTTTGTGATTGCTCTGCAGATTTTAAGGTATCAATAATATTGTTACATTTCATTGATAATGATGCTATTCTGCTAGCAACAGGGTCTTGTTTAGATACTCCTAATCCTTCATATGCTTCATTTTCCTGGATTACTTCAGATAAATCGTCTATCTGAATGTATCCTTTTTCATGAAGCGCATCGATTGTGGCTTTGGAATATTTATTCAATGTNNCGATTATTATTTCAGCTGCGTCATCAACCTTATCGTGAGATCCTCTTAGAGATTCCCGGATATTTGATTCAGATTCATTTGTTATAATTACAGCTTCTTTGCCTGCTTCTTCTTCTTTTGCTAAAATTATATGTTTAGCTTGGTCTTCAGCTTCAGCTTTAGCTTTTTCAATTAATGAATCTGCATTTGAACGAGCTTCTTGGATCATTTCAGTTGATTTTTTATTTGCGTTTTCTATTATACTATCTGCTTCAGATTCCGCTTGTCTGATAGCTGAAATAGTTTCAGAAATTGATGCCATTTATAAATCACCCTTTAATATGATCTTTTTACATTTAAATTATATTATGTTAAAAAAATTTTTTTAAAATAAACATAATATTTCTTTTATTATATGATTGATTATCGAATTGCAACAAACCAGTTATCACCTCAATATAGACATGAGAACTAATAATTTAACATAATTTCTATTATGTCATATTATAATCAGTTCAAAAAATATATCTTATAATAATATATATTATCTCTTATTAGTTATATAATTATAGAATTTAAATAAAATAGAAGTAATTGAAAGAATAAAAGGGCAATGAAAAATATACCTCAAACTTAAAAAAATCAATCAAAACAAGACAAATGCATGAAAAAAATATTTAAAAAAAATAGGAAGTCAGTTATCATTAAACCTAACTATAGGTTTGGAGAGATGTCTTCTGGCCTCCGTTGGAACTTCATAAAAACCCGGTTCAACAGTTCTCGGAATTATCTGCCGAACCTTGGATGAATCCCTAATCTTATTGGCGCACTTCGGACATTTAAATCCCTTATCTTTACCCGCAGATTTCATGCGCTTACCGCAAGCACATAATGGATTTTCCAGCTTATAATCATCAGCCAAATCAACGATTTTGAACTTTTCGATGTTCAATGTATGATTATCGTTAATGCCTCCATATATCACCAATTCATCACCGACTATCAGTTTACGAACGACATTCCTGAATGACTTTGTAGGTTCGAATGCGGCACACTCGATAATGCCCGTATCATCGGATACCTTGAAAAAAACGTGACCTCCCTCTATATCATGAGGAGCTTCAACAACATGACACTTGAACCTGTAACAGGAGGTATCCTTCATATCCCTTATTGGAATACCTGATTGAATGTGCATATCGGTATGCTGATTTGTCTTGAATATACNNGCTAACAACGATTTTTCTAGCTTTTTTGAGTATTTCCGGATTGTTTGCCCTTATTCCATAGAGTACCGGACATGGAGTATGAGGTTCTATGGCGGCATAATTCTGTTCGAAGTCAATGTTTTCAAAGGTTTCGGGATATGTCTCATCGTTCATCCTGAAAATGCTTTCATCATCAAGTCTTCTTTTCGTACCGTAATTTTCGGGCATCCTGTATGCGAGACATTCATATGTCACATCGTCCAGTTCCATACTTATCGCCGCTATGGATCCTATTATTCCCCTGCCCTTCTTGAACTTATGGTATTCGATATTATTCTCGATTGCGAACTTTTCAGCATAATCTATCGTATAAATGTCATATATCGCATTTAAAGCATAATCTCTCATTTTGTCAGTTATTTCACCTTCATAAAAGACTACGCCGGGATTGGTATTTACACCATCAAACATTGAATATCTTTCAACATTTTCCAAGACAATTGTCTTAACATCTTCCTTTTGTGACTCGTCAATTTCCACCTTAAATGATAAGGCTCCATTGCCCCTGGTTTTATACCTTGCAAATGGGTTTAATCTTATTAATCTGGGATAACCAATAGATTTTATCCCAATTTCTTCAAGCCTGTTTAATATGATATGCGTTAGATAGGTGGTACACATACCCTCCGTCGAATCAGTGTCATCCAAACCTACGTGTAATGTAATCGTATCCGTTAAAGTCAAAATATATTCTCCTGCACAATCAAAACATTATTAAATAAAAATCTGTTTGATTCTATTTTTCTATATATTAGTTTTATTAACTATGAATATATATTATATATTATGAAAGTAGATAATTCCCTAATCAATCGTGAAACCATACTGCAGGAAATCAATAATTTACTCATAAATTATGGATTTAAGACATCCAATATATATGAAAGAAGCTGTTTTGATATCCTTGCAAGAAAGAAAGACATACTAATCATTTTAAAGATTCTCGTAAACATCGACAGTTTGACGGCACAGCAGGCAGAGGAATTATCTAAGATATCAGGGACATTTCTGGCAAGTCCCATTATCATAGGACTAAAATCAAAGCACAGTTATCTTGAAGATGACGTGGTCTATGAAAGACATGAAATACCTGCAGTCAGTCCCCAAACGTTATACGATATCATTGCAAACGATATGCATCCGGAGATTCTATCCAAACGGGGAGGATTCTACGTTAAAATAAATGGCGGATTGCTCAAACAGTTAAGAGAAGAGAAAGATTTGTCACTAAAGGAATTGGCGGATCTTACCCACGTATCCAGAGAGACAATATACAAATATGAACAGCAGAATTCACAGGCATATCCCGAAACCGCATTGCTTCTTGAGGAAATACTTAACAAGCCGATAACGTTATCGATAAACATAATGGAATCGGAACACAATCATACCCTGGATACAAAGATACAGGAACCAATAGAACTAATAAACCTTGGATACGAAGTTAATTCATCGACCAAAACACCATTCGATGCCGTGTCAACAAGAACGGATGATTCAAAGGAAGTATTAAAACTCAAACAGGAACTGTCAGATAAAATTGAGGAAATAGAAAAAATAAAAAGAAAACTGGATGAAAAATCCAAGAAAAATGAGATACTGATAACCAACCTGGAAAGAAACAGAAACATCAACACGCTAAGTAAAATTGCAGAAAAAACCAATGACATCTCATCAATAACAGGACATAAAGCATTGTTTGTACTTAAACATGAACATGAACAACAATCAATAAACAATATCCCCGTAATCTACACGTGGGAACTGGAAAATATGGAAAAAAATAAAGACCTTCAAAAATTAATAAAGGAAAGAGAACAAGAATCGGAATAACAACCTATTCCAATATATTATTTATTATGGAGAATGTCTCCTCTGCTTCACTGCTTTTTGCGACAGCCACACAAACGGCGTCGATATAATCAATATTCTTTAAAAAGTCATATGCCTCCCCCGGTTTGAGGATACCTGTAGCCAATGTACGGTTAGCTATTACCTCCTTATTTAAACTGTTTACCATATCAGAAAAAACATTCCTGTTATCACTGTCGAAGAAATTGCAGTCCATCATATAACCGTAGAAGTTAA
>MUZY01000222.1:0-693 GCA_003266065.1 Methanosphaera sp. rholeuAM130 | reverse complement strand
TTGGTATTGAATTTGGAAAACAATTCCAAATCATCGTCAATATTTTCACAATCGGTATATGCCGTAACGGTCCAATCGTTACCCTCCTGTAAGGACATCTCAATAGCCCTCTCTAAATCCTCATTAACCTTAAACATTATATTGTCAACGTTCAAATCGTAGGCACTGTCAATAACTTCAAGAATATTCTCCGGTTGACCGGAAAAATCCAGTTCATATAATCTTGACCTATGTCCAAACTGATAACCTAATGTGAAAGGAGAACAACCCAAAATAACTTCATTAAATGTCATGACAAATCATCCTTCCAAAAAATTATTATTAATTAATATATTATATTATTTATAATATAAAAAACATAATTATTACTATTAGTAATCGAATAAAATTATTGGTTTAATAATTACTTTAATTAATATAACCAAAATATCAGTATCATAAAAAAAAATATGGGAGAGTAAAAATGCCAAAAGTATTAATTGCAGATAGTATTAACGAAAAAGGTGTAGATGTACTGAAGGATTCCGCTGAAGTAGTCAACAATCCAACCATTACACCGGAAGAACTTCTTGAAACAATCAACGAATATGACGGTATAATAGTAAGAAGCAGAACCAAAGTAACCAAAGAAGTCATTGAAAAAGCCCAAAACCTGAAAATCATTGCAAGAGCAGGTGTTGGAGTAGACAACAT
>MUZY01000055.1 GCA_003266065.1 Methanosphaera sp. rholeuAM130 | reverse complement strand
TTGCTGTGTTGTGTGTGAGGTTGGATTGTTTTATGGTAAGAGTACCACTGTTGTGTATTGCACCTCCTTCTTGTGCATAACAGTTTGTGATGGTGAGGTTGTTTATCGTTACTGTACATCCCTTATCTATGTTTAGGAATTGGTGTTGATTGGATCCGTTTATTGTGAATCCGTTACCTTCAATCGTTAAATACGTTATACTTGTACTTAAACTTCCTGTTAGTGTTATGTTCGCGGTAATGTTAACTGTCACAATCGTATCACTACTACCAAATGCACTTTCTAGATCAGTAAAATTGCCTACATTGATTGGATTTGCGGTTTTCTTATTCTTTTCTTCTTTGGTTATTTCCTTATTTTTTGTTTGTTTACTTGTTACGCTTTCCTGTAAGGTATCCGTTGTTGTGGGTGTTGTATCCTCCGCTACACTAGAAGTAGTATCCGTGTATATAGTATCAGTTGGTATGTCCCTCGTGGGCGTGCTGGCAGTATCCGTGGATACGTCTGTTGCACTGGCTAGGCCTACTAGTAGTGCCAGTAGCGTTACAAGTATGAACGTTTTTATTATTTTATTGTTCATATTAATTCATCTCTTCTTGTTTTTTTCTTATGTGATGTGTTTATCATAATAAAACTTTTATCAATTTGTAATATTGTTTATTGAATTGATTAAAGATTGGTATTTAGTTTATATATTATTATTTATATGTATTTGGTTATTTTTTTCTGGTTGTGGTTATTGTTTTTTTCTGGTTTTTATTTGTATTTTAGTCTGTTTGGTATTTTTTTAGTGTTTTTTGTTAACAAGGTGTATTTTCATCTTGAGGATTGTGAGTGGTGTGGTGTGGGTGAATTTTTAGGTTAGTGCTATAGATGATTGGGGGTAAGTTGTGTTATGTGGAATCTGGAAGTGTTATCCGGATGTTTCTATAGCGTTCTTGTACTTTTTTGGTGTTGGAATTTTAGGTGGTATTTTTTCTATACTTTTTAGGGCATAGAATTTTCTATTATTTATATCCTCATGATTTTTTCATGTTTATTTTTTATGTCATGTTTTTGGCATGTATTATTTTTGTATTAAACTAACCGTTTATTCATTGTTTATAGTATTTTGTAGGTGGTACATGTATATGCTGTGATTGTTTTCATGTATTTTCGCAGGTTTTCATTTTTACATAGCATATTTTTTGGGGATGTGATGTTGTGTTGGTGATGATTTTTGTGTTAGATGAATCTTGTTGTTTTTGTTTCGTTATAGTTGCGTATAATGAAGAAATAATTAGAAAAATTTTTAACATTATCCGGCTAATCATTATTAAATGTATTTATTGACATTAGCTAACAGATAATAAAATTCATATAGGTATCTACTATTATAAATTATTTTATATTAACATAATGCCAGTTGTAAAAGTGGAAGATGGTTAATTTTAATTGTTGGCAATATATTATCCGAATTGTAATATTATACACATAACAATTAATTTTAGGATAAAAGTGTAGTAAAAATAGTTTTAAAATGGCAAAGTTAACTAAAAAAAAATTGATTTAGTCTATTTAGCCAAAAGGCTAAATAGATCCGATTGAGGTTTCAAAAAACAAACAAATAAATAATCTAATATTAGAAAAATATCAAATGAAATTTTCATATTATAACAATGAATTTATGTTATTTGCAAGTCGTAATTGTAAATCAAAAAATAACATAATTCATATAGTAACTTGATAGTTACTTTAATTTTTCTATTTGCTCCCATTTTATAGATATTTAGTTAGGAGTTATTTAATTATATGCATTACCCAACGGGTAATACAGTTAATATATTTATAACTCATATTTATAAATATTATCGATTATGATTTCATCAATAATCTGTCACATTTTAATGGATAGGTATGGACAGATACGTTGATTAGCTGATTTTTAAATGTGAAAATCAATGATGTAGTTTCCCGGACGATTCAAATTATTCCAGTGATTTGCTGAATTTGTCACACAAGTCAAGGATGTACTCTTTTCTTTTAATAACATCAATCCACTCCGATGGTATTGATTCAAGACCATAATACAGACCGGATAGTCCTGCTGTGATAATGGCATTCGTATCGGTATCTCCACCAATATTAACAGCCCTTAAAACAGACTCCCTATAGCTGTCACTATGATAGCAGGTATGTATTGCAATATTCAACGAGTTTACAACATAGCCCTTGCCGTGGATGGAATCATCATCCCAGGTGAATATGCTACCGGTATATATCATGTCAAGTTCCTCACACAGGTTCACACTTTCAATATAGTCATGACACTTCTTAACTGCATTTTCCAGTATGGACTTGAAGTCCAGTTCATCCCTGTACTCAAGAATTTCCTCTATAATGATATTATAGATATAGCAGGATGCCCTGCTGATAATGTGTGCATGGGTAAGGGCAGATACGTTATAGATAATTTCCCTCTTTTCGTCACCTGATAAGTCCTTGTCATAAAGATACAGTATAATAGGCATAATCCTCATAAGCGATCCGTTGCCGTTAGAGTGTAAACCGTCACAGCCTGATTCAAGAGCACTTCTGCCGTTGGCGTAGTTGTTTATGGCATCAAGTGTAGTGTTTCCGATGTCAAATACATGATTGTCCGGTGTGTAGGCTGCCTCAAAGTAGTACAGTGCAAACTTTCTCATCATGTCCTCATAGTTTAAGCCATTAATCAGGCTGTCCATGCATGCAAGCATGAGCGATGAATCATCAGACCATGTGCCGGGATCCTGATTGTATGTGCCGTAGCCGGTCATTCCGACAGCGGGATTTGCGGTCATTTCATATTTGTGATGAAATTCATATGGAACGCCCAGAGCGTCAGCCACAACAGATCCGATTATGGCCGCTTTTATATCATTTCTGTTCATTTTAATTACCTCTCCATTAATTCTTTCATTATCTTTGAAAAGTTTTCGGATGTTTCCCGGGGATTGTCGCTAAGCATGATTGCCGATACGACAGCCACTCCGTCGAAGTCATACTTTTCAATTAGCTCTTTAGTGTTGTCTTCCTTTACTCCACCGATTGCAACTGTCGGTATGGTTATCTCTTCTGCTATTTTCATCAAATCCTCATGTGTGGATACGCCGGCATCGCTTTTTGTATCAGTCGGATATATTGCACCCACCCCGAGATAGTCAGCCCCGTCACATTGAGCCTGTACGGCCTCGTCATATGTGGTTGCACTTATTCCAATAATCCTGTCTTCACCAAGTATGTTTCTTGCTACCTTGCAGGGCATATCGCTTTGTCCTAGATGTACACCGGCACAGTCTACTGCCAGGGCTATATCTATTCTATCGTTGATTATCAGCGGAACGTCGTACTTGTCAGTTATTTCTTTGACCTTCACTGCAAGATTATAGAATTCAAGTGTATCAGAGTCTTTTTCCCTCAGCTGCACTATAGTGGTTTTACCTTTTAGGGCTTCTTCTATGATTTCTAAAAATTCACTTTCAGAAAATTGAAACTTGTCCGTAACAAGATATACGCTGTAATCAATCATATTAAAAGCCTCGGTGTTATATTTTTCCAATCTTTATGTAATCCTGAACTGTCTGATTATCTATCTTGGACAATTCATTTATCAGTTCGCTTCTGAATGTACCGGTACCCTTATTATTTGCCTTTGTTGTATTTGCTGCTATTTCACCGGATATGCCGAGTACTGCCGTTGCCGTTACTGCAGCAACAAGCGGTGAAGCGATTGCATTGTATGCAGCCAGTATACATCCGAGCATGCATCCGCTGCCTGTAATCTGACTCATCAATTTATGACCGTTTTCTATTGCATATACTTCTTTACCGTCGGATATGATGTCTATTGGGCCAGATACTGCTATTGTAGTATCTAATTTCTCTGCAATGTTTTTGACTATCAGTGCATTGGACTCCACCGTATCGTCGTTTATAACGTCACCATCCGCTACGTCCACACCCTTTGCCTGTGTGCATTCATCCAGTATTCCTATTAGATTTGCAAGTGTTTTAATCTCCGATAGGTTTCCCCTTATTATTGTAGGATTCGATTCGATTAACTCCAGGGATGTCTGGTTTCTTATATTGCTTACGCCGATTCCTACCGGGTCAAGTACATATGCTTTTTCCAGTTTGTCTGCCGTTTGGGAAGCTATTTTCATAGCCTCTATCTGTTTTTGGTTTAGCGTTCCGATATTTACCAATAAGGAGTTAACTATAGTTACCATTTCTTCTGCTTCAAGTGGTTCATTGGCCATTATGGGGGATGCACCAATAGCCAGCACTGCATTTGCACAGTCATTTACCGTTACCGTATTTGTTATGCAATGTACCAGAGGGCTTTCCTTTCTAAGTTTTATTACGCAATCACATATACAGTTTATTATCTCATTCATAAACGATATCTCCTTATATTTAAATTTCAATTTGTTTTGTTGTCTTAATTAATTATATTGTATCCTGATGTTATTATAATTATTGTTTAATTTAAATAGCAATATTAATCTTAAAATTAAATATTGTTTAGATTTTATATTATTTTTTTGAAAAATTATTGTTCAATATTGTTACATTAATATATTCTATCTAATGGTTACTTTGTATTTGATTATGGTGGAATTGATTATTGACTTATTTTACAATTTCCTATTGATATCCCTCTAAAAAGGAATATATCCTTTCGGCCAGAGGCAGTAGTATAAACATGAATATGTACACGCTTAAGAGTACAGATATCAGGTTTGCTATTGCACTGAATGCCATTAACTGGTTGCTTATATCCGGATACAATACGCACAATGCAGATAGTCCTGCAACGTTCATGCTTGTACTTCCTATTGCGCATGCAATGGCATATGCATATGGATGAAGCGGCAGTAGGTATGACATTATGTTGACTATCAGGCTCATGAAAACCGTTCCAAGCACTATTCCAATGCTGTATACTATCATCAAGCCCTTCATCTCCTCGGAGTCTGCTCCATACCTGTTTATTATGACGGCCATCTGTGGCTCACGGCATATGGAACTTGCCATACCGACAGATTTTCGCCTAAAACCCAATAATATTGCAATCGGCATAGCCACTAATACGCACAGTATGTCCCCCAATTCTTCAAGTATTAATAGCGGTCCGGTCTGATAGAGAAGGTGAATATTTGCCCCGCTTACAATGGCAAGCTTGGCTATAAGTGGACATATTATGACTGTGAAAATTAATGTGGCAGTTTGAGACTCCTTTTTTTGTATCCATTCTATCCTTTTTGATGTGTATGCAAAAAGTGACAGAAAGAGTGAAAATACCAGCGGCAGTATGATGATTGTAATTGTGTCAAAGAGTGAAAATCTGATGACACCTATATATGTTGATATGAGAAATATGACTAACACGGTAATATGCAGTTTATAATTTAAAATATCCCTGATATTTATGTTGGTTAACCCGTCATTCATATGAATTCACAAACCTGTCTGTAATTATATCAATTTGTAAATGATTCCATTGGAGAATATTATTTCAGTTTAAATCTTGTCAAAAAAAAGTTGTTGGATTGTTGATTTAAAACTTAAATCATTCCGGTATACATCAGCACGAACTGTGCTATCAAGGCCGATCCGACATAGGTACCGAAGATTACGAAGAATGTTACGACAACACCCTTTACTCCAACCTTCTTGAAGTCACCCAAGTCCTTACCCATTGAAATACCCGCATATGCAAGAAGCACGGTCGTAAGTGAAATCAATTCTACACGGGTGGTATAGTAGATGATGAAATCTGAGACCGGTGATATCGGCAACGCCAACAGTAAACCCAATATGCTGATGTATAGGATTGAAGGTATATCCCATGGAGTATATGTTTCAATTATCAGTCCGGCAAGTGATATTCCACAAAGTATCAGCATTCCAACCAAGGACTCCATGAAGGGATAATGATATCCTATAACATTGCCTATTGCGGAAATTATGGAGAATATTACCAGTATACCTATCCATTCGATTAATACTTTAGATGATATTGTTTCAGTCAAGATCTAACAGCTCTCCTTTTTGGCCTTTTTACGTTTTAATAATGCATTTATTGGTGGTTCAAGCCTCTTGTATAGACCTTCCGTAAGCGGCATTGCTACAAAGATATATACGTACATTCCAGTAACCATTGCAATGAGATTGGCCATTCCACTGAATGCTTCCATTTGTGTGGCGTATTGTGGGAATATTGTTGATAATGATGCTACTGCGGCTGCGTTCATGCTGGCACTTCCAATACCGCATGCCATTCCAAATGCAAATGGGTGTAACGGAAGTACATATGCAAGTATGCTTACCAGTAGGCTGATAAATGGTGTTCCCAATACGGTACCTATCAGAAATACTGTGAAAAAACCCCTCGTTTCAGGGGAAGTGAAGCCGTATTTGTCTATTACTACAGCCATCTGTGGTTCCCGACAGATTGAACTTGTCATTCCAATTGATTCACGCTTGAATCCCAATAGCAATGCGATAGGCAGTGCCGCAAAGATGGTACCCAGATTTCCAACTTCCTGTAAAAGGATTGCAGGACCCGCATTAAATATTATTTCAATATTTTGACCGCTGGCTATTGCCAGTTTTGCCAGAAGCGGACCTATCAGCAACATCATTATTGCACTTGATCTTTCGGACTGCTTCTCCTTTATCCAATAAACCGGCTTTGCCAAGTAGAATGCCACGGCAAGAATCAATGAGTACAATAACGGCATTAACACTATGGATATTCCCATAAAATCAAGCGTAATAATACCGATGTATTCTGATATAATTACGGCAAACAGGATAGTAAAATGTAATTTGTAGTCCTTTACTGATTTTATCAAGTCTTCGGTATCTGGAGTATATTTGTTTTTAATGTCCATCTATTGCATCTCCACATAGTAATACAATTTTTAAAAATATTAATAACATATGCTGCCAATGAAAATCGTGTAACTGCATCATTGTCGAAATGTTAAAAATTTAATTAATATTATATAATCATTCTTAATATAAAAATGTTAAATCATTATTTTTCATAAGATTTTTAAACATTGTCTATTATTAATATGTAATTTTATAATATTTATAATTATCTTCATGTTCAACGGATTAATATTAAAAGATTTTTAGAATAAATCTAAAAAAATAATATAATAATTATTTTAAAAAAATTGTTTGGATACTTTTCCAGGATATACCTTGTTATTTTTGGTAAATAAATGATAATAAATCTGAATACTAAAATAAAACTCGTTATTAATCTTTGATTAGGCTAAGCTCTTTTTACTGAAATTTAAACAAATAAATATCATGTTATCTCCTTATTTTCAAATGAATTAATAAAAGTGTAACAGATACTTAAAATTAAAATAAAGTCTTAACATGGGTTATTATCCAAAATAAAATTTTTTAAGACATTTTATCTAATTTAACGACTTGAAAATGTTCCAAAAAAGTGTCTTAAAACGACTTTTTGTTCCTAAAATATGAACAAAAATGGCCGATTTTATTCATAATATGTGAACCCTTTTGAAGGTTAATTCCTATATTGTGAACAAGAATACATAATTAAGGTACAACTCAATTTAACGGTGATATCATCCAACGATGAAAAGAAAAAAATACTGTTTTAAACCGTTAGATATTGAAATGATTTCCTGAAATACTTAAAATAATCTCATTGCAATAATATACGCTAGAAAAATAAAAAATAGGAAGGTATCATAAACCGGTATACTTTCTGGTTAACGTAACCTGTTTCTGATTTTTACAATTTACAAAGTATGTCCATTCTATCTGATCGCCGTCTCTTAAAAAAAGAGCATCAACAATCAAATCCGGAATCTCAACATACATCGGTTTATCTTCATCGTGATCTTCACGTCTTACTACTTTTTTGAATGTCATTTCAACCATTATCATCACCACATAACTTAGCTAACTCTGCATCAATTTCCATGATAGACTCTTCTTTTTTTGTAATATTCTTTTCAATCTCGGCAATTTCACTTTTCAAGTCATCGATCTCCTGCTGTAGAATAAACTTCTGAATTTCAAGTTTTCCATCCTCGGTTTGGGACCATTTCTTGGCATTCTCTACAAATTCCTCCTTGGTCAAGTTCATCTGACTAAGCAACTCTTCCTGTGAATTTGCAAAATTAATAAAAATATTCTCTAATCTATCTGTCATGTTATCACTAAAATTGATTTCTATATATTATATTTAAATCATTATTATATAATCTTTTTTAATATGGAGCTTAATAAAATTAAAACAAAATGTAATATCTTTTTTTCTATGGGTGATGAAATAATCGGATAGTCAAAATCAAATCTAAAAAGTTTAAAAAAAAAGGTATAATCAGTTGAATTACTTCAACTTCATGGTATTTACAATGGTATCAAATACGCTTTCGGCTTCATCAAAGAAAGTATTAGGTGCTTGACATAATATTCTGTAGTAATGTCCGTTGGATTCTACCCATGTATCCTTATACTTGGTATAGCTGACCGTATATACGAATTGCCGTGCATCCTTGCCGTCTACCTGTATGACCGTAGCGGAATCCAAGTTGAATTTGCCGGATGATTCCATAATGCCGTAGATGCTGTCCGATTGATATGCGTTATCCAATGTCACGCCCTCCGGCAATGAGTCCATCTTACTTATTTCACATGTGACTATGGCCACATCGGTTGCACTGGTAGCACTGGTATTTAACGCTCCGTTTTCAGTTATTTCCGTGAGATTGCCGTCATTATACGAGTATGTAGACTGGCTTGCAGGATTTACTATGATGGACGCTGGACTGCTTGATAAAAACGGTGTCTTTGTAGCGTCGTCATATTCATAGACAGTCCATGTATTTGGTATGTCAAAGGACATGTCGCTGTCGCTGAAGTGTTTAACGTCACCATTCGTTTGAATATATGTAGGTGTAAATATGAAAAATCCGGCAATCAATGCTATGGAACATATTATTAAAAGTATTGAAAGTATTTTACTCTTCATTTTGAAGCCTCTTTATCTTTTTTATATAAATTAACATTATCAGAATCCATAGTGACAATCAAAGGACCGAATCTCGTAACGTCCAGCTGCCATATGGCCTCGGGCATACCCAAGTCCAGCCAATAAACGGTATCGACTTGGTTAATGCTGCTGACATAGAGTGCTGCACAGCCACCGACCGCCGTTAAAAATACTGCATTGTTACGTACCAAAGCCTCTTGGGTTTTTTCATCCATTCCGCCCTTGCCGATTATGGCTTTGACTCCCATATCCAATACGTCAGCTTCGTAGGGATTCATTCTCATGCTTGTTGTAGGACCTACGGCAACAATTTCATATCCATCATCATTTTCTTTGATAATAGGTCCGGCATGGAACAAAACAACACCTTCCAAGTCTATAGGAGCATTTGATTCTATAATTCTCTTATGAGCACTGTCACGAGCAGTAAATATTTTACCGGTTAGATATACCGTGTCACCGGCTTTCAATTTGCTTATATCACTATCGTCCAATGGTGTATTTAATTCATATTCCAAATAAATTCCCCATTTATTTTTTTTTAAATGAAAATTAATATATATTAATTATTTTTGTTTAATCATATTATAGTATTTTATCCATGATAAGGTCGTAGTCTAACATAATGATTTAATATCATCAAATGTAAAAGATATATATAAGTATGAAATTATTTTTAATCATATTCTGACAAAAACTTTATAGGAACTAGAGACTATGACGGTAACTCAAAGAGTGATGAAATTAAGCAAATACATGATTACTCTGCCGGAATCCAAGATATCAATATTTTTGATTTTCACATTCAGTTTCCTCACTGGAGGTATAATGGGTTGTTTGGATCCGGGATTAAAGTTGGAAGAAGTCGTGTATTCATTTTTAAGTGGAGGAGCATCGATATTTTTCCTATTGGGTATGACGACCATGGCTTCAGGAGGACTGGTGCATTCATGTGTAAACGCCCTTAAAAAAAGGCATATGAAACAGAAGCAGGCACTCTTTTTATCCTTCGTAAGCATGTTCATTACATGTCTGATAATACTGGTAGGAGACATCATCGGCTTCATATTCCACATTGACATATTTGTAAATTCACTGTTAATAGGTATACTGTTTGGATTTGCGATAGAAACACTTATAATTTGGAGTACATCCAATATTAAATTCATACAAGGACTTATTATAGGATTGATTCATCCTATATTAACGCTAAGTATGTTCGTTCTGATAAGTTATATTACGCTTGCAACGACAAGCCTCAACTCCGTTATAAGCCTGTACCTGAAGGCAATTATAGGTGCAATAGTACTGGCAATAGCAATATTCTCATTCGTATCCATACTGGAAAGTCCAATGAGAAATAATCTTGGAGTAAACGGTCTTGAACTTTTAAGCCTGTTTATCGGTCATATAACCGAGGGCTCAAATTCAATGGAAGAAGTCTTCAGTAACATGGGCGAATCGATAGATACGATAGTAAGCCTAATAAGCTTCAAGGATAAAAACGGCAATATCAAATTGAATTACATCTCGCCATGCGTTCATCCCGGACCTGTCGGTTCGCTGGGTGGAGGAAACCTTCCAAGCATACTGACACAGCAGTTGGACGACCCTTCAATAGTAGTTCATGGGGCTGCAACACATGACTTCAACCCAGTAGCCGCCAAGGAGATAAACAAGATTACCGATGCGGTAAACTTAGCATTGCAGAATCTGGAATACTCCGATAAGGCAAGCAAATTCCAGAGAGTACAGTATGAGGATGCAAAGATAGGGGCACAGTTCTTCAATGATGGTGTTGTCCTCTTAAGTACCTTTGCACCGGTACCCGGCGATGACATAGATTACGGTGTTGGACTATCGATGCAGTATCAAACAAAACAGGTAACCGGCATTGAAAATGTTGTGGTAGTCGACTGCCATAACTGTCTGGCAGGAAACGTTGATAGGCTGATGCCCGGCCACTATAGGGTAGTGCAGATTGAGGAGGCCATCAAAAAACTTGAAAGACAGGATATGTATCCGATTAAGGTAGGATATGCATATGATCTGTTGGATGAAATCGACGTCAAGGATGGTATAGGTGAATGCGGAGTCAAGATAATGATTACCGAAGTGGACGACCAGAAAATGCTCTATATAATCTTTGACGGAAACAACATGAAGCAGGGAGTACGTGAGGAAATCATCGATGCCGTTGTGGAAAAATATCCTGAAATAGATATGGTCGAGGTGATGACAACCGATACTCACCTTGTTAACACGATATCAGGTGGCGGATTGACCGTCGGAACGAAACATAAACAGCTTCTGATTGAAAGAATACTGGATTTGGTTCCGGAAGCCTTGGATGATTTGGAAGAGGTAAGTGTAGCCTCTGCCACACAAAGATTAAAAATAAAAACCTTCGGACCCAACAAGTCAATAGAACTTGTAAATACAATATCCTCAATAATATCCGTTAGTAAAATATTGGCGCCATTGGTATTTATCATAGCGGCTGTGATAACGGTTTACTGGATATTCTAAAGACTAACCTCCATTTAATCTTTTTTTGGAATTCATTT
>MUZY01000045.1:1270-1967 GCA_003266065.1 Methanosphaera sp. rholeuAM130 | reverse complement strand
AACTAAACACGTTAAAGAAGGATTTTCTACAGCTCAGTTAAAACCAGGAGTACTTGGGGTATATGTAAGAATAATGCCTCCTGAAGTAATATTACCTGATTACATTGAAATAGCTGAACCAGTCGAATCCGATGTCAAAAAAGCTGACAATGCAGCTGAAGAAGCTCAGGAATCTGAAATTGTAGAGGAAATAACTGGCGAAGATATTTTGGATGAAATTTCTGAAGAAGTTGAAACTGAAGAAATCACTGAAGAAGTTGAAACTGAAGAAATTACAGAGGAAGAAGATGAAAATTCAGGTTTTTTAAAAGAAGCAGTTAAAAAATTTGAAGATGATGTTGTTCCTAAAATAAAGGATAGTATTGATCACTTATCTGAAGATGAAGAAAAATTATACAATATGATTCTTGAAAAAGATGAAGTATCTTTCATGGATTCCGATAGTTTTTCCAAATTAAAAGATAAAGTAGAAAAAATTCATCTTAGATTACACAAATCTGAGGAATTATAGATAAGAGGGCATTTGAACCTTAAATAAATAATGAGGAATTACTTATGGTTATTTTAAGAAGTAAAGAATTAAGGAATTTAAGTGCATCAGATTTAGAAGAAAAATTAAATGAGTTACATGCTGAATATAACACTTTAATTAGTAAAGGATCTGTATCTGGTGTAGATAATCCTGGTAAAATTAGAG
>MUZY01000045.1:0-1214 GCA_003266065.1 Methanosphaera sp. rholeuAM130 | reverse complement strand
AAGTACAAAAAGTTAAAGTATATACTGTACGTCGTAGATTTGGAAAATTAATGACTATCGTCGAGGGTATTGACGAACATGACATTGACGTACGTGAATTGACCAAAACTTTAAAGTCTAAATGTGCATGTGGAGGTACTTCCAAAAAAGGTCAGATTGAACTACAAGGTGACCACAAACGTAAAGTAAAAGAAGTGCTTGCAGGTATGGGTTTTTCCTCAGATACGATAGAAATAAAATAGGTTTAGCCTGTAGGGAAGATTTAAGGAAAATATCAATATCATATATTGAAATAATGGGAATAAAATTCAGAAGTGAAGTATTATGATAACTCCACAAAACGTATTCCGGCATGAACTTATAGGACTTGAAGTTGAAATTACCGACAGTAGCCATAAGCCATTCGTTGGAATAAGGGGAACTGTAATAGACGAGACTCGAAACACTATTACCGTGGAAACTAATGATACGGAAAAGATGATACCTAAGGATAATGTCGTATTTTTATTCACGTTACCTAAGGGTGAAAAAGTATCTATAGATGGAAAAGTTATCGTAGCCCGCCCTGAAGACCGGATAAAAAAGAAATTTAAAAAAATCAGGTGAAATTATGATAGGCATTAACGTTAAAGAACCAGAAAATGAATGTCATGATCCTAACTGTCCATTCCATGGGGAACTCTCTGTAAGAGGTCAAATTATAGAAGGAACAGTCACAAGTGACAAGGCAGATAGGACTATTACTGTAGAAAGAAGTTTCTATAAATTTATTAAAAAATTTGAAAGATACGAAAAGAGAAATTCTAAAATACAAGCACATAAACCAGATTGTCTTGATGTGAAAGTTGGCGATTCTGTAAAAATCGCAGAATGCAGACAACTAAGTAAAACTAAACATTTTGTGCTAGTAGAAGTTAAAGGAGAATAAATAAAATGAAGGCAATTACATCAAAAGTCTCCAAGTCCCTTCCAATCGGTGCTAGATTAAAATGTATTGATAACACCGGAGCACGAGAAGTTGAAATTATTTCAGTAAAAGGATTTAAAGGAGTAAGAAGAAGACTTGCTACAGCTGGTGTAGGTGACATGGTAGTGATTTCCGTCAAAAAGGGAACTGCTGACATGAGAAGAGAAGTAACAACCGCTGTTGTTGTACGCCAGAAGAAAGAATACAGAAGAGCAAACGGTCTTAGAGTTAAATTTGAAGATAATGC
>MUZY01000269.1:2393-2562 GCA_003266065.1 Methanosphaera sp. rholeuAM130 | reverse complement strand
TGAGTATAGCAAAAAATATGATTATAATATAGAATACCAACCAATATAAACTCTTTTTTTAAGAGTTTTAATGAGTTTTTGAATTATATCTGCAGTGATAAGTATTTACATTTATTAATCTATTGATTGCTAAATAAACACCCTTATGATTAATCATAAAGTAACTTTA
>MUZY01000269.1:0-2308 GCA_003266065.1 Methanosphaera sp. rholeuAM130 | reverse complement strand
ATATTGCTCTACTGGGGGGGGGTATGTATGATTTTTAATTTGATAAAATAAGAGATTATAACCTGTTATTATTGTATTTCATGAGATATACTTGTTTTTTTTATTGGTGTTTTTTTGTGTATTTTTTTTATGCTGAAGTTATGTTTTACATCGCCGGTACTTGTTCTGGAAGTTATTGCTTCACCATCCTAACAATAATAAAAAAAGAAATATCACTTGCATTAATTATTTAAATAATGACTAACAAATGAAGAAATTGGATAATAATATTGATAAAAAAGGAGATGATTTGTCATGGCAAAACCTATTGGAAAAACTCCGGTTTTTGAGGGTGAAGACGCCATTGCTGTTTTAAAAGAAATGCAGGAAACACCTACAAAAGAGGATAAAGAATTTGCTAAGGAAATTAGAAAACAACGAATTGTTTTGTTTTCAAAATAGTTATTATTGGTTTAGTCATTTTTTTTCTAAACTTTTAATATCTTTATAAAGATAAAAACTTCTAGTAGGATCTTGTTTAATTATCTTATCAATATCATCAACTAATTTCTTATCACTTTTGCGGTATTTGAACTTATTTTTATTAACATAAAATCCAAATGCTTTGGCATACGCTTCAACAGTAATAAATCTTAATCCCACTATATTATTGGAGATGTAATCGACAGTCAATAATATATTTCTAAAAACATGTGTTCCTAATCCTTGTTTAGCATACATTTTATCTATAGCAAATCTTCCGATTTTAATTGCAGGTAATTCGTTATTTTCACTAATATTTAACTTATTTTCTATTTTATTTTTAGTTTTTTCATCTTCGACAATTTTCAATTTCATTGTATCTGTTAAAATGGATACAAATCCAACTACCACATCATCACAAAGTACCAATAATGTCAAATTCAAATTCAATTTTTGTTGCTTTAATGCATCATTTTTTAGGAAATTGTTTAAATCTTCAGATTCACACTCAAAACTATCCAAGTCATGTTTTTCGCTTAATATTTCAAAAGTATAATTCTGTTTAACATATTCTATATTCATATAATTATTTCTATAGTTTATCATTATTTAAATGTTATTATTTATAATATTTTTTTAATTTAATATAAATTGTTCATAATTTAATTTTATTTTTTATTTTTTTGCTTCGTTATACCCATCTATAAAGAAGAAAAAATAATAATTTTTTAATTGGCTATTAATGATAAACGGATTGAGTCAATCATTATTATATATACCGAGTAAATATTATAGTATATTATAAATAGTCATAGCATATAGATGTTAATCTTATCTTATTCCCTAATATTCATGTTTTATTCAAATTATGTCTTGGTTACTTATTTTCAAAAAAAAGTTATGAATTATCTCTACAATAATTACTCCATCGGGTTAGATGAGGAAATATCCTGATAAAAAAAAATATAAAATGATAGGGAGGTTAATTAGTTACTTTAATTTTAGTTGTCGTGTTACGCTGTGACTTGTATGCCAGTCTGTCCTGTGTTATGACCTCTACGCTTGTATAATTCTTTGCTGTCGGTACCGGGATGTTTTTGAGGTTGAGTACCCCATCCGTCGTGTAATAGTACATGACAGCTGTACCGTTTTTGAGTGTTACGCCGTTTACTTTTATTATACACTTGTTCGGTCCTGATACGGTGTTGCCGAGGTAGTCTTTGATTGTTATTTTCATGGATAATGTGTGTGTCTTGTTGTTTATTGTCGCATTAGATAGGGTAATAGTGATGTTGGATCTTTCTACTTGGAAGGTTGTCGTGTTTTTGATGTCTTCTTGGTATGTTTTGCTGTAGAATACTGCGAGTATTGTCTGATTCTTAGGCGTCATCGTCTGGGTATCTGTGACACATGATAAGCCAACCGGTACGGTGTAGTTTACTGTTGCTACTCCATTTACTATCTTTGCTTTGAGCATTTCTCCTTTTGCGTCTTTTAGTGTTATTCCGTTTATTTTGAAGTATACAAATTCGTCGTTGGTGCTTGTTATACCTGTTTTTTTACCACCGGTTGTGTCGTATACCCTTGCGGTTATTGTAAGGTTTTGTCCCTGTTTTACTATTTTCTTGTTTGTGGTTATTTCTATTGTTGCGTTTCGTTTGCTTATTTTTATACTGGCCGGAGTGCTGGTGGATGCATTGTAGATGGTGGTTCCGATGTATGATGCTGTTATCTTATCGGAGTTTACCATGTTCAAATCAGGCGTTATCGTAGTAGTTGCCGTGCCATTTGCTACCTTTACTTTTAATGGGTTGCTTGATCCGGTTAGTTTTCCGTTGTCTTTTAT
>MUZY01000247.1 GCA_003266065.1 Methanosphaera sp. rholeuAM130 | reverse complement strand
CGGATTTACAAATGCAAATCACTAATACTAGCAGATTTATTACACACTAAATTAAGAAGTAAAGTAAACAAAATAAAGGATAATTATATTAGCAGTTATGATATCAAATATCATTCACCACAAATGTTATATAAGTTATATAATCATTCTACACTTCGCGTTTAACGTACATCAAACTAAAGTATATTGTTTTAGTTCTCATCATTTTTTATAGCTACAATTGGAAAATGCAACCATCATAACCATTTATGAATTTTTATTCATTTAGTTCAGGTCATCACCGTTATGTNNTTATGTGTTGTAGCACATACTATTGTCAACAAATCTATCTCATCAAGTTTTTTAGAAAATATTGCATTATGACTTTGAGGTTAATTTTAATAGAAATACATGACAAAGAATAATAACAGATATTAGATAGATATCCAAGGAATATAAAATCGGCTATCTTTAGATATTAATACTTCAGAAAAAAATTAAAATCGTGTAAAAATGAAAGGAATAAAAATTATCAAGAAACAGGCCAATGATGTTAGAGTAATCTTACTATCCAATAAACAGTTATGTACAAAATACAAAGTAAGAAATGACAAGGATTACGTCTACTTGCCACTGATAACGGATTACGATGAAGGGCTAATTGAAAAAATAAGGAAAGAATATCCTATTGAAGTTAATGACTATGACTATAAACAGGCACAATACAGGCCAACTAATTTCATGGATTACTTAACCGACAAAATAGATGAAGAAAAAATTGAGGATATCAGAAAATCATTTGACATTATAGGAGATATTGTGATACTGGAAATACCCGATGAACTTGAGGAGTACAAGAAGGTCATCGGCCAAGCGGCATTGAAGTTTACCAAAAGAAGAAGCGTTTACCGTAAAAAAAGCAAGGTTCAAGGAGTAATGCGTACCAGGGAATTAGAATATCTGGCCGGAATAGATGATTTGGAGACCATACATAAGGAGTATAGTTTAAGGTTTAAATTAAATCCGTCTACTGTTTATTATAGCCCACGACTTGCAACCGAAAGATCAAGAATAGTAAAACAGGTTCATGACAACGAAGTTATAATAGACTTTTTTGCAGGAATAGGCTCATTTACCGTCAGTATTGCCCATGTCAAGAATGTTACCGCATACAACATCGACATCAATCCGGAAGCCATCCGGTATGCTCAGGAAAACATCAAATTAAACAAACTTGTAGGAAAGGTCATTCCAATTCTTGGTGATGTACGTGATGTGGCAGATACTCTTGAAGATGCAGATAGAATCATAATGAACCTGCCAGGCACTTCAAAGGATTTTTTACCCCTTGCAGTAAGCAAATTAAAAAGTGGGGGAATACTGAATTACTATGAGTTTGCCTCATGCGAAGACGTCGTAATAAAGCATGTAAAAGAAGCAAATGAGAATTATGATGTTGAAATAATGGATATCAGAAAGGTTAAAAGCCAAAGTCCCGGCGTATGGCATTATGGTGTTGACGCTAAAATAATTAAATAGGAAGGTTATAACGCTTTTTTAATACCTTCCTCTGTAATAATCCCCGTAATCAGATCTGATTCCACAATGTCAAATGCAGGATTTTCAACTTCCGTTTCTTTCTTTGTTATGTATTTGTCATTGATTTTAAGTACTTCATCCTTATTTCTCTGTTCAATGGTAACGTCAAAGATATCGTTTTCGTAGTCGAAAGTACTTATTGGTGCCGCCACATAGAATGGTACGTCATATCTTTTTGCTGCCAAAGCCACCATCAGTGAACCTATCTTATTAGCCACTCCACCCTTTGCAACTCTATCTGCTCCTATTACCACCTTATCTACAAGACCTTTCTGCATCATGTGGCCTGCTGCCCCATCTACTATAAGCTTTACCGGGATATTTTCCTGCTGCATTTCAAAGACGCTTAATCTTGCTCCCTGCAGTACAGGCCTTGTTTCATCACAGATTACTCTGATGTTCTTGTGGGCTTCATGTGCTGCCCTTATGACTCCAAGTGCCGTTCCGTATCCTGCACATGCAAGGGCTCCGGCATTACAGTGAGTGAGTATCGTATCGTTTTTATCGATTACTTCGTTTCCATATTCACCTATCCTTTTATTTATGGAAATGTCCTCCTTTTCCATTTCAATAGCGGTGTTTACTGCAGTTTCACCATTTTTTACTGCTTCAAGTACCTTATCTACAGCCCAAAAGAGGTTTACTGCAGTCGGTCTTGCCTGCTTGATTTCATCTGCCGCCGCATTTAGATGCACTCCTTCCACTTCGGCCAGTGCCATAGCGTATGCGGCCGATACCCCTATTGCAGGAGCACCCCTGACAACCATTGTTTTTATGGCTTCAATCGCTTCATGATAATTGGTGCATTCATAATATTCTATTTTATGGGGTAGTATCCTTTGATCTATCAGATATAACTTGTCGTCTTCCCAGTATAACGTTCTTTCCATAAGAATTATTCTCCTATCGTTTGTTAGTATAGAGTATGTTATGTTTTATTTTTGTCAATATTGGTTAATAATGATTGGTTAATTAAAAACACGAAAAAAGATATTAAGAATATAAAATTTTATGAAAAAAATACTTCAAAGTAAATTTTAAAAAAATAGAATCTGTCATAGTTGATTCGATAAATAGAGGTGAATGAAAGAAAATGAATTAGAACAAATAGTATCAGATTTTAAGAAGGAATCTGGAGCATAAAAAGTCAAATGAGTTTAAAGGATGATAATGGAATGATAAAAATAAGAATATGATGAAAAGAAATTTTGACAATAATGAATGTCATCAGCATCTAATTCTTTGAATCTTTAAAATAAGATTCCAATAATATTCGCCACGTCTAAAATTAAATATGTAATAATTTCTTAGTTTCATCTATGTATTCACGTGCTTGTTTAATTTTTTCTCTAG
>MUZY01000190.1 GCA_003266065.1 Methanosphaera sp. rholeuAM130 | reverse complement strand
TTTAAGGAAGATAAGTTCGCAACCAATAACGGAATCAAACTGGATGAACTGACGGAAGATTACTCAATCTGCAGCCTGAAATTGACGGATAACCATAAAAACGCTTATGGCGGAGTGATGGGTGGGGCAATATTCACATTGGCCGACTTTGCATTTGCAACTCTGTCAAACAACATCCACAGCTTGACGGTAGCCCAGCACGTTAACATTACATATTTGAGTGCCCCTAAGGGTGAGGTGCTGTTTGCAAAGGCAACCTGTAGAAAAAGCGGAAAAACCACGACAATAATTAATGTGGATGTCTATGACGATACGGGTCGTGACGTTGCACAGTTTACCGGTACCGGTTTTAAGTTATGATATTGTGAAAAAGATTACGTTATTTAGTTGATATATGTACATGATAAACTTTAAAAAATATGATTTCCGAAAGGATGTTGTTTATATTAAAAGTAGATATGATTAAAAATGAGTATTTATCAATAATATGCATATAATTCATCATAATTTCAAGTATATTCAATAGCAAAACAGGGAATAAAACAATAAGGTTAAAAGATATAAGTAGTTGTCTATAATAAACATATTTATTCAAAAACGGTAGGATGAAATATTGATTCATAACTTTAAAAATAGATTTGAAATGGAAATTGAAAATGAGTGTTATTGTTTAAATAACTTTAGAAAGAAAGGTTTTTAGCATGTCATTTTCAATATGGAACTTGTTTGTAAGTTTGGTTATGTTTATTTTATTGTTTAAGCCCAGATAATAAGCCATTGCTATGATAACCAGCAATACTTTTGATACGTTTACGATATATGTGAATATTAAATCATTCATTTTTTTTATCTCCTTCATATTATACATATACCCCTATGGGTATAATAAATTATTTGTAGATTATCATATATAAAGAACATCCCAAATAAAGTAAAAATAAATTTATTTTTCATCAAGGCACATGAAGAACAGATACATACAGGTCGACTTGAAATAATAATTATACTTTAAAAACATAAATAATACTAAGAAAGATTTCATGGAATAAATAATATGAGTAAGAAAGGTTCTACTGAAGAAAGAGATTTGGTAAACAGATTATGGGATGCCGGTTTTGCTGCCATGCGTGCACCCGCCAGTGGTGGAGCTACCAAAAGACCACTACCGGATGTGCTTGCAGGAAACGGAAAGTTGTATCTTGCCATCGAAGTAAAATCCACAAGACAGGAACACATCTACATCGACAATGAAAAAATCGAGAACTTGATAGAATTCTCAAAGATATTCGGTGCACAGGCATATGTAGGTGCAAAATTCATTAGGAAAAAATGGAGATTCATCAAACTGGATGATCTGCACGTAACCCGTAACGGCAACTACAGGGTAAATGTTGACCTGGCCTTCAGCAAAGGTTTGGAATTTGAGGAAATAATCGGAGAAAGCATTCAAACCAAACTGATATAAATATCAACACTCCCTTTTTTTAATCCTATTTTTTAAAATGTTAATTATGTTAGTAAGATAATGGTTTACTTAAAAGTTATTAGTTTTAAGTTATAAGTAAGAAGTTATAAGTTATAAAAAAAATGCATATTATAAGGGAGGATGCAAAAAAATGAAAAACACCCTCTATCGTTACAAAAGCATTTTGCCCCTCATAACTCATTCCCCATCATGATGCCAAAAGAGTATATATCAAAATTAAAACATAGATAATACTATGAAAATCTATATAAATACAGATACATACAATGAAAAAGCCGTTAAAACCAGAGATAAGTTAATATCCATATGCAAAAAACACGACATGGACATCACGGAAAACCCTGATGAAGCAAAACTTATATGTTCAATCGGTGGAGACGGAACATTCCTGAAATCATCAAAACTGTCACCCGGAAAGCCTCTCTTGGGAATAAACTGTGGAACATTAGGGTACTTGACCGACATAAATCCGGAAGATATAGATAAGGCCATTGAGGATTTGCTAAATGGAAAATATTTCATCGAAGAACACATGATGCTGGATGCTGTCGTGATAAAAGAGGACGGTGAAAAAATAGATATAGAACCGGCATTAAATGAAATGGCAATTTCAAAAAACGGTTTTGGAGTCGTACGATTCGATACCATAGTTGATGGAAAATTAATAAATTCATATACCGCTGACGGAATACTTGTATGCACACCAACAGGTTCAACTGCATACAACCTATCCTGTGGCGGACCAATAGTTGATCCGACGACCGAAATATTAACGTTGACTCCTATCGCGGCACACAGCCTACTCAATAGAAGCATAATATTCTCAGACAATTCAACAATAGAAATAAAAATAACCCAACTAAGAAACAATACACAGGCATACGTCCTATCCGATGGAAGCCCACTGGAGATAACCACAAACGATACCGTAAGAATACGAAAGTCCAAACACATTACTAAAATCGTCAAGCTCAACTGGCAAAGCTTTATCGATGTAATTCATAACAAAATCAAATAATAAGAAAAAAAGGGAGATTAACAAACTATCTGCCCAAAAAAAGGAGTTTTGAATATCAGTAATCTACAATACTGCCCGATGCATCACGCCTATATCTGCCGAACTCGGAGAGTTTGCCCAACTGATTTTTATCAAATACCGGTCCTTCCACACATACACGCCAGCCTGTATCATCCATACAGCACTGCCCACATATGCCAAGTCCACACTTCATATACCTGTCAAGTGCCAACTGACAGTCAATATCATACTTGATGGCCAGTTCATACAGCTTATATGACATTATTTCCGGCCCGCATCCTATGACGACATCATACTCGCCACCGGCCAATAGTTCATCGGCTAGCTGCGTGCTGAAGCCCTTATATCCACAACTACCGTCATCGGTACATTCACGGACATCGATATTTAACTTATCGAACCTGTCCACAAATACCAGTTCATCCTTACAACTGGCAGCAGATATGAATTCAACATTATCATAAAATGATGCTATCGGTCCAAGACTTGCCACACCTGAACCCCCACCTACAGCCAGTACTCTGTCATAACCTGTCAAGTCATAGCCATGACCATACGGTCCGCGTATTCCAATCAAATCACCTGCATCCACGTTGTCATATAAGTTATTGGTAAATGGACCCGCCTTTCTAACGGTTATTCCCATCAAATTATTTTTCTTATCAATAACGGAGATGGTCATTGGCTTTTCATTGTTTAAATCCCATACCATGACAAATTGTCCTGGATGAATATCGTCCGTTATTTCAAATGGGAATATGAATGTCTTTACTGTTGGCGTTTCAATTACCGTTTCCTTAATCCTGACGACCTGAGGTACTTCATCATCATATACATTTTCTATCATTTTATCACCCGAACAACTATAATCTATGAGATAGTCCTACAATCTCACTTATATTACCGTATCCTTCATTTTGAAGAAATTCCTCCAAATCCTTCGAGATTTTACCGAATATTTCCGGTCCGTCATACATGATGGAGGTGCCTATCTGAAGTAAACTTGCACCCGCATAGATAAATTCAAGTGCATCCTTATAGTCACGTATTCCCCCTACGCCAAATATNNTCATAGGTCTTGTAGACGCACTTTAATGCAATAGGCTTTATCATAGGACCTGCCACTCCACCGAATACGTTGTTGAGTATTGGCTTTGCCGTCCTGTAGTCGATCCTAAGACCTGGGCCAAGACTGTTTATCAACGTAAGTGCATCGGCACCGGCATCTTCTGCAGATTTTGCTATTTCGGTAATGTCAGTTACGTTAGGCGTTAACTTGACGATTATCGGCGTGTCCTTAATCTCATCCTTAACAGCCTTTACGATATCGTATGTCATCTCCGGATTTTCACCGATATTTGACCCGAAGCCGCACTTTGCATGTGGACATGAAACGTTCAACTCGAATGCATCGACGTAGTCCTTTGTACGATTTGCCACTTCACAGAATACCTCCTCGCTGTCACCGTAAATGGATGCGACTATCGGCGTCTTGTCACGAATCAAATCCAGTTCCATCAGTTCCTTCGTCTTTTGATCAACCCCCGGACTTGCAAGTCCAACGGAGTTGATTACTCCCCCTTCGATTTTAACTATCGTCGGATTATCATAACCATCATTAGCCTCCAGGCTGAAGGATTTCGTAACGATTCCGCCAGCTCCTGCTTGGGCTACCATCTTCATACTGCTTGCAGTGGTACCCAGAATACCCGCAGCTAAAAATAATGGATTGGATAATTTCATACCTAGAATATCTGTCTTTAACATAATAATTAATCCCTGAAAAATATATTTTTTTATGCTTGGTTATTATTTATGTTAAT
>MUZY01000207.1:4675-4957 GCA_003266065.1 Methanosphaera sp. rholeuAM130 | reverse complement strand
ATGGCTTTAAGTTTTCATTATCTGACTGTTAAGGCTTTTTAAATCATTATCTGTGAATCGTTCTTTAATTTATTGCTATAGTGTTATTTTAATTGTGGCATTAATTTGATTTATGGTATTGTACTAAATAATATTCTTATTTATCAATATATCACCTATGGATCTAAAAACTCTTTAATGTTACTTTTTTATAATCTTCATTTTCCGAGATTCCTCTTTTAATTTTCTGTTATGCTTTTTAGTGGTTAATAATTTGATGTTCTTGTATCATACGCTTTTTAT
>MUZY01000207.1:4360-4560 GCA_003266065.1 Methanosphaera sp. rholeuAM130 | reverse complement strand
AAAAAATACTATTTTGATAACTTGTATTATTTCATATTATGGGTTATATTGCATTCATTTAATGACAATAAGCTGGTGTTATCTTAATATACTAATTTGATTATTTATATCATGCCTTAATTTACCGGTGATTCTATTATTATCACCGTGGTTAATGTAAATGATTTTCAATTATCGGTTTTTATGTTAAGTATAGAATA
>MUZY01000207.1:0-4257 GCA_003266065.1 Methanosphaera sp. rholeuAM130 | reverse complement strand
AAAAGAAAGTAAAAATTTAAAAGAAGACACAACTCCTATTGAAGTTACAAATACTACTTTTGACAATTACTTTGAAAATTCATATTTAAAAAGCAGTGTAGCCGAAGGAAGTGTTCTTGACTTCAAAGGATTATTTGAAGGATCAACATATAAAATGACTATTGACAAAGCAGTAAACATAACATCAAGTGACAATAGTGCTATTATTGACCTTGACACAGTAGGCAACAGTTATTTTGGGGATGATCCTGGAGATGCATTTACCATCGATAGCACATCATATGTAAATGTAAGTAATATTAAATTCCATAACACACAACTATTTGTTAAAGGTTCACAACACATCGTCTTAGATAATATAAATGTGACAGTTGAAAATCAGCAAATAGGTTCAGGTGTAGGTGTAACATCTATTCGTGACGGTTCATTTAATGTAACTGTTGGAAATAGTGTATTCTACACAGAAAATAATGGTGGAAGCAGTACACTTGTACTTGCAGGAGCGGATAATTGTACAATTGAAAACAACACAATTACCGGAGTAGGACAAGTAGGTAACCTACTTTATCTTACAACATACAACATTTATAATGTTGAAGTAATAGATGCAAATACCAACTCATATAATGTTATTAGAAATAATACAATCAACGGTCCAACTTCATCAGCAATATGTTATGCTATTGCACTGACAGGTCATGATAACCTAGTTGATTCAAATACAATTAACTATGCCGGTCAGGCAATTACCACACAATGGTTGAGTCCAACAAACAATGAACAGGGAGATAATGATGAAAGATACCTTGGAAACAATTATACAAATAATATCATAAACAATGACGGATCATTCAAGGCTTCAACAAACAGTACCATAACAGGAAATAGTATAAGTGGAGATATGACAATTGTTACAAACAATACTGTAAATGACAACAACATAGAGGGTATAACATCAGTCACAGGTTCCAATAGTAATATTACAGGGAATAATTTCTATGACAGTGTTACATTTAAGTCAGGTGCTACATCCAATAACTTCACATACAATAATGTTGACGGAGACATTAAACTTAAAACCGGAGCAAACTACAATACTGTAACATATAACAATTACACTGGTGGCATTGATAATGTTGGAACCGGAAATACTGATTCTCCGAACTATCAGGTATCCAGTATTTCATCCAACAACAATTTAAATTCCATTTTATCTTCCAATGATAAATATTTAAAAGGTGATGAAAATATACTCGTGTTAACATCAGACAATTATGAGACATATTGTACAATTGATGAAACAGCGGAAGGTTATATTTATATTGATGGCTTTAAGAAAAAAAAGATCCCTTATACATGGTCTGGAACAATTTACTTTAATGATACGTTAAGCAATAAATTATGTGGAATTAGGTATGGTGCAAGAAAAAATTGTATCGTCACGGCAAATCCTGACATAACATTCAGAAATGTAATATTTAATACAGGAAATCAGGCACCGGCAGTAGACAATGTTACATTAACCAATATTAGCATTAAAATAAATAATAATATTTTAGGTACAGGAATATTGGATGAATGGGCCATGGGAAGACCTGCAATATTAAAAAATCCTTCAACAAAAAATGTTGTATGGGATAATGTAACACTAGTTGCTGAATTTGATAGTGAATATTTTGAAAATTATCCAATGGATGCAGTGCGAATTGAAACAGGACTCACAATTAAAAACTGTCATTTCAATATTACAGGTTATTCATCAACGGTAGATTGGGAAGAAGGCTCATTAAATTATGGTAGAAATAACTTCATGGCAATATATCAAGTAGATTTTAATAATATGATGGGTTATACGATAAATGAAGGTAATTTTACATCCGAAGAGCTAAACACTTACCTAATAAATAACACATTTATTATAAATTCAGATGATACAGTTGGAGGTTATCCAACATTATATGGAATTCATATAAACAGGGAAAACACTACCATAACCGGTAATAATATTACATTCACGGCTGGTGAAGGATGGAATTATGCAATAGATGCACGGGCAAATAATGTTACAATCAACGATAATGTTATCAGCGTAAGCGGTATAAATTATACAGCAGGTATAGGACTTGAAAATCCTACCAACAATATAATAAACAATAACACCATTTATGTAAATTCATCCATGGATGAGCAAGTATATGACGGAGCAAGTAATGAATACTGTGCATATGCAATATTCATGAATGATTTCAGCTATCAGGGTGGAAAATTAACTCCTAGCATTTCTCTATCATATAATAATACAATCTCCAACAACCATATAATAGGTAACGCTTACAATACATATGCTATTGAAGCATATGGTGGTACAGATAATGCATATCTAAACAATACCATAGAAATAAATGCAACTACCGCTATGGGAATTGGTGCCATAGCACATAATGCTACCATTGCAAACAATATAATTACAATAAACGGTACAAGCTTAACCGCAAGTACGGTTGATTATCTTGGAGCAATGACTACAGGAGTATTCCTGGCTAGAGCAGGAAATAATACAGTATATGATAACAATATCAACTCAACAAAATATGGTATGTACATTGCAGTTGAGGATAATGATTTGATTGAAAACAATACGGTTACAACAGACTATGAAAATGCAATATACTTGCAAAGATCAAACAATTCATTTGTCAAAAACAATTACCTTGTATCTCAGGAACTTAAAGGTGATAATGCCGTAATTGATAATAAAGGTAGTGGCAATACAATAGAAAACAACAAACCATCAGATGACACGCCTAAATATGACACCACCATTCAATTTGAAGCAGATGATGAATACGATGCTTCAGAAGATATGCCGATAAACGGATATCTTGTATACATGGATGAAAACCTAGACGAACAACCACTATCCGGTGCAGATGTAACAATCACAGTTACATTTAACGACAGCACAAATATAACAAATACGACACAAACCGATGAGGAAGGCTGCTTTGACTTGACTATTGAATCAAGCAGACTCCTATCAGGACAGGCAACAATCAAAATCGAATACGCCGGAGATGACAACTACAACTCAGTAACTGAACAGTTCACTACAACAATCACAGCAGCCGAACCGAAAATACCAACAACAATCAAGACAAAATTACCTGTCAGTACATTAGAACTGGGAGAAGACGTATCTATAACAGTTACATTCTACAAATGTGATGAAATAGTATATGTCTATGAAGACGGTATTCAAATAAGCAATATATCATTTGCAAGCAGAAACAAACAAACCTACAGATATATTCCAACAACAGTGGGAAATCACACGCTAAAATTTGAATTCAATGGAAATCAAACACACGAAGGATGTTATGTGGAAAACACCATCGAAGTAAAACCATTCACGCCAAAACAATCAAAAATCAATCTACTGGTAAACAACAACTCAGAGACAGAAGTAGGTCAAGAGATAAGAATCAACGGATGGTTCAGCGTAATATCAGGAACACACTTCGACCACATGACAGTATATGTGGATGGAATAGAAAACACCACAATAGAACCATATACCGAATGGGGATCATTTGAATACAACTACACTCCCCAAACACCTGGAAGCCATGAAATCAAATTCACATATGCAGGAAACAATACAGTACTGCCATCAGAGGCATACATAACAATAATCGCAACCGAAGCACCAAAAGAATACTCACTCAAAGTTGACTCCACTGAATTTGTACCTGGTACAAATGCTACGATACAGGCAAGCATATACTACGGAAACGAGTTTACCGAAGACATTGCAACAGACATAAACAAGGGAAAAATATCCTTCAAAGTAGACGGCAAAACATTAAAAGATGCCAACGGCAAGGTAATCTATGCAAAAGTGGTAAACGGTACAGCCAAAATAGAAAACTATCCTGTACCGGATACATGGACCAACAAAACCGTAATCCAGGCAATATATACAGGTTCAGCTGATCTGGAAAAAATGACAAGCGAAAAAACAGCAATCACAATAAGTGCAAGAGAACCAACCATAACAACAGAAGACGTAAGTGCAGCTGTCGGTTCAAAAGTCACACTAACTGCAACGATAAACACCGACGCTACCATAAACACGGCAAAAGTAGTCTTTAAAATCAACGGCAAATCAATCAAGGACGAAAACGGAAAAGTAATCTACGCCAAGGTATCAGACAATCAGGTAAGTGTAGAATACACAATACCTGAAAATATGAAAAC
>MUZY01000145.1:13212-16770 GCA_003266065.1 Methanosphaera sp. rholeuAM130 | reverse complement strand
TATTAACTATACTGTAATCAAATATTTTTTCATCGAATAATTTTTTATTAAAAAGTTTAATAATAATAACTTATAAAACACTTATCATTAATTAATCATTTTTGGATAGTTTCATTTTTTTTATGCTGTCCATCTTTGCATTAATTAAGAACAAATACAAAAAAATGGTAGAATGAAAAATAAAAATATTAAATCAATGTTTTTATTAACGCTATTGTTCATATCGTTGCTTATGCTTGCGTCGATATCGGCTGCAGATAATCATAGCGACGAGCAGAATAATGCAAATGTTTCTACTTCCATACCTATGGAAAAATATGTAGGTATGGATTCAAAGGTAAGTCAAACAAACAATACTGACGTAATAAGCAATGATACAAGTAATTACAGAAGTTTAACAAAAACAGACAAGTCACTTAAATCATATCCGGACTATGACCCATTTGGCTATAAAAATGTTTTAATAGCACCTCTGGATCCTCAGGAAGGGGATGATTTATATCCGGACAATCGTCCATTGAATGTAATCTTCACGGCCAAGTACCAACAGGGCATAAATTCTCCCGAAAAGGATTATAATGGAAAGTTGAACATCACAGTCAACAACAACCAATCCGTAATCATTAACGGAAAGGGAATATTCACATTCAATTACACCCCGACAAGTGAAGGATTACAGAATATCATGGTAGTGGTATATGATACAAGCGATGAACCGTTTTATGGCCAAGGAGAGATATCCTTCAATTATCATCGCTTTGATACAAAAATCATTAACCAAAACGATAAGATAACAGGATATGCCGATGAGAATATTATCATCAATTCAAGTCTTCAGTATGATAATGTTTACGCTGGCTTTGAAAACGTTGAAGATACTGTTAACGTTACGCTTAAAATAAATGACGAGATATTTAACTTGACGGTTGATGAGGGGAATATCTACTATAACTATAACTATACCCCGCAAATCATCGGAGTAAATAATATCACATTGACATTTGAGGGTAACGAATACTTCAAATCAACGAATAACTCCTGGAACTACACTGTAAAGCCGTATGAAAGTGAACTTATAATAGACAACCCGGAAGACTTTGAAAAAGACATATACGTTGGGGACAATGTAGTCTTTAACCTGACTCTAAGGGATTTGGAAACAAAAAAAGCCATATCCAATGCAACGGTCACCGTCAATTCTTCTTTGGACACCTTCAGCGTAAAAACCGATGAAAATGGTCGCATAAGCATTACCAACTTCACGACAATTGCGGGAAAACATACTCTAAACTTCAAGTATGCCGGAAACGATACGATTCTGGCATCCAGTAATACCTTAAGTTTTGAAGTATTCAAAATAACTCCTGCAGTAACATTGGATAAAATCCAATCGGTCAAGCTAGGTAATATGGCCGTAATCCGGGGAAAGTTATTGAACGTATCCATTGATGACAGCATTGAAGTCAGTATTTTAGTCGATAATAAAAAGTATTCGATAGGTCTTTCCGGTCAAAGCGATTACAGTTATGCATTTGAATCGGGAAAAGTTGGCCAACACAATGTGAGCGTATATGTTAAAGAAAGCGACAAGTATATGCAATCCGATATCGTCAATTCAACATTCACGATAGAAAAACTCGAAACAAGCATATCCCTTAATGACAAGACTTCATCAGGCATTAGAGACTTTAAGGTAACCGAGCCTATAGAACTTATAGCACAGTTATATGCAGACAATTATGATTACGGTTCAGACATCATAGAATTTAATGTTACCGGAGAGGATATTGACAGTGAATTAATTTCCTATGACGTCGTGCGTGATGATAATTCATATCATATCATATTTGCACAGATTCCTGCAGGAAGATATAACATAACGGCTTATACAAATGGAAGTGACAATTACACTTATTCGGAAAATTCAACGATAATCACAGTTGAAAAGGTACCCGTAGTTATAAGTGCGGCCATTGTAGATAGTGATGTAGCGGTATTCTCAAACGTCACGGTCAAGATAAATCTTGAAGATCAAAACGGGGATAAGCTAATCGATTATCCGTTTATGATAGAATTCAACGATGAAAAATTTGAAGTTGAAAGCGACGAGAATGGTGAATACACATTTACACGTCAAGCCGAGCATGTGGGAAATAACACGGTTGGAATTATACTTGACGAAAGTTATAACTACACCAATGCCAGCAAAAAGTTAACGTTCAACGTACATCCATTGAATGCAACGATTGATGTCAACGCTACGGATGTAACGCTAGGCCAAAAATCCACGATAACATTAACGTTGTCTGATGAACTTTCAAACAGGCTGTCCAATCAAGTGATAACAGTTGAAATCAACGGCAAAACAAACACTACATCAACCGATGATAATGGTTGTGCGGTAATCCACTATCACACAACGACTCCCGGCATAAATAACGTCACGGCAACATACGATGCAACGACCCGGTATAATTCAGCAGTCTCAACAGGTAAATTCAACGTCTCCAAACACCAGACAAATATAAGCCTGACAACAAAAGCGATAAGAATCAATGAGACAGAAGAAATGGCCGGTCGATTGGTTGATGAAAACGGCGATGCAATTGGCAACGTTTCAATAGTCTTGTCGGTGGATGATGATACGATCCAATTCAAGACGGATGAAAATGGATATTACACTTATGACTATGCACCACTTAAAGCAGGATTACATAGAGTCTCGGTGGAGTTACGTGATGACGTGTACTACGATGACGCTTATATGGAGGACACATTCAACGTAACAAAATACGATACAACCCTCACGCTAGGTTATACTCCAATCGAATACTCAAATACAACAGCCAAAACAACGATATCAGGATTATTGTTGGATGAATTATCAAATCCGGTGAATTCGGCCAATATAACCTTGGAAATTGACGGTGAAACTCATGAAGTCTGCACATTGAAGGATGGCTCATACAAGTACGACTACGAAAGTGGTATTGACGGTCTAAAAAATGTTTCAGCTGCATTTGATGGAGATAACTATTATAATCCGGCCGTGAAAGTACAGACAAACTTCGAAGTGGTTTTCGAGAATCAAAACGCTAGTGAAGATGATGGCCACGTAAATGGCAGTGCAGGTAATGATACTCCAGTTGCTAATGGTACTTCACATGATGGCGGGGATAAGCCAATTGATGATGGTAGTAACATTGTTGGCGGCGACACTCCTGATGATACTTCCCTGAATGGTAATGATAGTGGTGGAGATACTCCAAAAAATCCAGACAATCAGGAATCTAATGTAAACATCAACGCTACAAACGATACGATAGAAAACAGCAACATGTCATCTGATATTTCAAACACGACAGCCAATGAAACAAATTCAACAATAAAAAATACGAATGCAGAAGGAAATATCACAAATATAACAAGCAATATCACGAACTCTACGCAAGACAATGTAAACACTACCGGAAACGTTACAGACTCCAATATCAATTCGAACAACACGGATATCAAAAATACTAACATAACAGGAAACGGTACGGATGTTGTAGTTAA
>MUZY01000145.1:0-13179 GCA_003266065.1 Methanosphaera sp. rholeuAM130 | reverse complement strand
GGCACAGTTGAAAATAACACCGGCAACACCAGCATTACAAATTCAAACATCACGTCCAATGCAACCAACGTTACAGGAAACGTCGAAAATGTCACTATAGAGGATTCAAACATAACCTCAAACATTACAAACGCATCAATAAATCAGAACAATACCCATATCGACAACAGCACATCAGTAACTAATGATACTCAAAATGTTGACTCTAACTCATCGGATATCAGTGGTTCAAACGAAAATAACAATACGGATATCACAGAAAACATGCCCGTCGACGATAACAATGATCCTGCAGTAAATAACAGCATCGATCAGACAAGTAACCAATCATCGGTTGAAAACAATGCTACCACAAATCAATCCAGTGACGATTCAAAAAATGCCGGTACAGATAACGACAGGCATGAAAACCGTGATTCTGAAGCTACCGATAACACGGACTCGGTTAGTTCCAGTTCAGATGACAGCAGGGATGTTGATGATTCTGAGCTTAATGACGGTGTTATAATGGATAGAAATCCTTTAAGCAGTACCTATTCACCTGTATTGTCTTCATTTGCCGATGTTGTTGATTATGCTATTGTGGATAGTGTCGTTGTTGACTCCGCTGAAGAAACAGTTAATAAAGCATATGAATTATCCGAAGTCGATAAATTCATCGATTATTTGAAAAGATACATAAGCCTTTTAATTCTAATAATCGCATGTATCGGCATAGGATATTATTATAAAAAGAAAAATTAAGCCACACCTTGTATTTTTTCTCTTTTTCTCCCTGTTAAGGGGAGTCAAAGGGACTTTTTTTCTAAGATAACTCTATTAAACAATTATCCCTCAATTAACTTGGGATATAATGTAAAAAACATTTAAAAAAAATTTTAAAAAAAAGAAGGAGTTTAATGGGAGTTTAATAATTGTCGTTTTTTGATTTTACGTTTCAATTCTTCTTCGGTTGGTGCTCCGATAAATTCAACCTTACCGTCAATAACTACTGTCGGAACGGACATTAAACCATATTCCCGAACTTTATCCATGTTTTCGTTAACGTCCATATGTTCAAATTCTATTTCATCGCCCAGTTCATCTTTAACTTTCTGCACTACCGCTACTGCACCGGGACAATGTGGACAACCTTGGGATGTGAATACTTCTACTTTTACGCTCATTCTATGTATCTCCATAATTTTTTTTTTATAATTATTTAATTATTTGCATATTCAATTTTTTTTCTATAATATAATTATTAATTACCATAATATATAATATTATAAAATTTTAATTACTGACTAATGTGATGATATGGTAAAGGTACGTTCTCCGGCATCAGCAACTGTAATAAATGCCATAAGTATGGGCAAGGGTTCTGCTTTTGGAATAGGATTATATATAACCGCTGATGTCAATATATTAAATGAAAAAACAGATGAAGAAATAACTGTTGTCTCAAAAAGTCTGGATAGTCCCGACATGGATACATCCCTAATGGATTTATGCGTAAGGATGGTCTATGATGAGCTTTCAAGATATGACACTTTCAATCTTAAGAACATTGTCGTAAGCGTCGAGACAAAATCGGACATACCTCCGGGTTCAGGTCTTTCAAGTAGCAGTGCCGCTTCAAATTCCGTAGTCTATGCAACGCTTCTTGCTCTTCTTGAAGAGGCGGGTTTGACACGTGAAGACGTTGATTTTTCGGATGAGGCTATAGTCAACATGGCCATTGATGCATCCCTGAAGGTTGGCGTTACGGCTACGGGGGCTTATGATGATGCATCGGCATCATTCTATGGTGGCTGGAAGATAACCGACAATTACAACCGAAAAATATTGAAGGATTATACTGTAAATTATAATAAAGTATTAATATATATACCAAACAAATCTTTATATACTGCACAGTCTGATGTCAAGGCTATGAAAACTTTGGCACCACTTGTGGAAATTGCATTTGAAAATGCTTTAAATATGAATATTGAAAAAGCTCTAACCTTAAACGGCTTCCTGTATTGTGCAGCTTTGGATATAAATCCTAAAATTGCTATTGATGCACTAAAATTAGGGGCTAAGGCCGCGGGCTTATCAGGTACTGGTTCTGCATTTACTATTTTATTGGATGATGATAGTGACGTGGACATGATTAAATCAGCGTTATCCGATTATCCTGGTAAATTGATTGAGACAAGCCCTGATAATGAAGGATCCGTGGTTTTAAGGTAATATGTGATAATATGGATAAAATTGAAGCTGAAAATTTATTGAACAAATCAAGGGAAAAGTTAGATATCATCGATGAAAAGTTGATAAGACTTATTATAGAACGAACATCACTTGCGGGTGATATAGCAAATTCAAAAAAAGTTCTCAAAAAGGATTTGTCAGACCCTGAAAGAGAAAATATTATCCATGAAAGAATCTCTAAATTAATAGAAGATAAAGACGTTAATAAAGAGTGCGTATTTGAAATATTCAATATACTATTTGCAATGAGCAAAGAAGAACAAAAGAAATATTTATAACGATAATATAATTTTATTTAAAAATCGGAGGATTGATTATGGGAAATATAAGAACAACATTTGTAAAAAGAACAGCAAAAGAATTAATTGAATTACACGGAGATAAATTCAACAACGACTTCGAAAACAACAAACAGGTTGTTGCCGAGTATTCATCCGTATCAACAAAACATTTAAGAAACCAAATTGCAGGTTATGCAACACATTTATTAGATCAATAGATTTAATAATTTCTTATTTTTAACTCTTTTTAAACAATCTTTTTTTAAACAATCTATTTTTAATTATTAATTGGGGTAGCGATTATATTAAATTACGCCGTTTCTCCTCTTTTTTACAGTAACCGTCATAAGTCTTATATTTTGAAAGAAAATGGCGGCAAAGCATAAAAAGAATTTAATGAGCATATTGTTTTTATCGGCTGTCATATATGATTATTTTTGCATTCTGATTACTTCTTTGGCTGAAGTAATTTCAACGTTATAGCATCGTTCACAATAAAACATGACATTTAACTAAGAATACTGNNGGTGAATTAATGTCACATCGCTTCTATTAGAAGTATAACCATATTTTCAGCACCTATGAATATGGACAGTAACATCATCGTTACAGAAAGGATAAATACAATGAACCAAATTCCCTTATTCCACTTAAAGACGTTTAATCCATCTAAAGTATATACAGGGAATAAGTTAAATGCAGCTAAAAAGCTATTAACGGAGAAACCCACGGTACAAATTAAGTATATTAATTTAAAGAGGGAGTAGGATTCTAAAGGATATACTAAAGCAGCAATTACCAGAAATAGTATTGCAAGTGCCATATTGGCCATCGGTCCGGCAAGTGAAATTCTACCCGTAATTTCATCACTCAATTCTTCCGGATGAAATTTAACTTCACCAGGTGCCGCAAAGACCCATCCTATAAATGCCGTTGCAAGTGCAATTATTAAGCCTAAAGACCACATTTTAAATTCGGCCAAGCAATCATATTTAATTGCAACGTATTTATGTCCAAGCTCACGGAATATAAATCCCAAACCCACGCCAACCATGACAATCGGTAAGATTGAAATAAATCCATGAACATCAAATCCGACATTTGCTATTGCAAAAGCTACTGCAATTACTATGAATGCAATTATCATATCTCTTATTTCAGTCTTTGTAAATTTAATCATAGTACGAGATATTTATTTAATTATATATATTTTTTATGGAAATCTTTTAATTAAATATAATATCTTCACTTTAAACTGTTATTTTTTTTAAAAAAGTATAAAAGGGTTTATATCAATCAATAAAATTATATAAAAATTAATTATTCCGTATTGTACGGATATGATTATCATTTATTCTTTTAGTAGGCATTGGATAGTTTTTAAGATACTTCCTATCTCTCCCTAAGGTTGTTTTTTTATATGGGATGGATTGAAAGGGACATCCCCAGAAATAAGAAAATTAAATTTGAAAGCTGGGATTATATCCATGAAATCCGGGACTTGTCCTGTGGGTATAGAATTCTAATAAGAAAAAGATTTATATAAAAAATGAATAATCAGGTTAATGAATCAATGATTCCATCAACCGGATTGTCTTCTAATTCCGATATCGGTTCATCACCGTCAAAAACTAATGTAATGATGTAAGTCTTGTTGTTTTTTTCCAGAGTATAAACATAGGAATTTAGACAGTCATCAAAATAATTTTGCTGATTAATTATGGCTCCATCACTACTGTAATTCTTCTCGTCTATAAGCGTAAAACCCTTGTTTAAACGATTCTGTTTTGCTACAGAAGGATTGAGGATTGGACCTTGATACATGTAGATGACATAATCGTCATTATACAGAATTAGCTGAGTATCATTTTCTACAATGGTATACCCGTCAGGTATATCAAAAGTATAATTTTCCATCACAATCGTATCGGCAGATACTGCACAAACGCTCAGCAAAGTTAAAAGTATAACACCCATTAATATTACGGACTTTACCTTCATTAAAAACACCTACTGATTATGTTAATAGAACAATTCAAATGTCAATTCGAATAGTTATAATACTGGATATCTACCCGGATACTATTAAATGTTGTCATGATATTTTTCTAAAAATGAATAGTCTGGTGGATATTGAATCGATGTCCGTTAGTTTAATGCTGTAATTCAATGGGTTTAATCCGGAGAGCAATTCATGGAAAAGTAGAAGGACGGTTTTAATGTTTGCAAATAACAAAGAGGTTCCCGATTGAATGATATGCATTCTCCAATATTCATCATAAATATTGCTGATTGAACTTGAAGTTATGTTTTTTCATATTCCGTATTTTCAATTCAAATAATTCGACTAAAAATTTTAATAGTATATTAATCATATAATTAATTATGAATAACTATATTTCTATATTGTTATAATTATAAATAATTTAAAGGTGAAGTTATGGGAATTGTCGTGGCTAAATTCGGAGGTACCTCAGTAGGTATGGGCGAAAGAATTCATAAAGCAGCAAAATCTGTTGTAAATGAATATATGAAAGGAAGTAAAGTAGTTGTAGTTGTTTCAGCAATTAATAAAACTACCGATGAATCAATAAAACTGGTCAAGGAATCTATCGGCGATAGTGTTACTGAAAAACAATTGGCAGGTATTTTGTCAATGGGTGAAATGCAAAGCGTCAGAATACTGTCTGCAACAATAGAATCATTGGGCGTCAAGTCAGAGTATATCGATCCATTCAGTGAAAAATGGCCGGTAATCACCGACAGCAATTATCTGGAAGCTAAAATCGATAAGAATGAAACCAAAAAGAGAGTACAGGAACACATCAAGCCCCTACTTGATCAGGGAGTTATACCTGTGGTTTGTGGATTTTTGGGAAGAGATTCACATAACTGTGTAACAACCCTTGGAAGGGGAGGAAGTGATGTTTCAGCATTTCTTATAGGTCATTGTTTAAATGCGGATGAAGTAGTAATCGTAACCGATGTCAAGGGGGTAATGTCTACAGACCCAAGAAAAATAAACACCGCCCGCAAATTGGATAAGATTACCGTCGAGGAAATGATAGACTTGGCAAATTACGGAGCACAGGTATTGCATCCTAACGCACTAAGATATAAGGATCCGCAAATCAAGGCTAAAATAATCAGTTTTGAATATGGCGATTTGCGTGTAAAGGGCACTGATATTATTGGACCGGCCAATCCCGATGAAAATGTCGTCACTATCAGCATGTTGCCTGATAAATTATCCGTTATTGCGGTAGTCGGCGAAAATTTAATGTCCAAACAGGGAATAATTGCCGATATCACGTCAAAGGTAGCAAATAATGGCATCAGCTTATATGGCATTTCAACCGGCGAAAGTTCAATAACATTATTCTTTAAAAAGCAGGATGCGGATAAAGCCCATGAAGTTTTACATGACTTGGTAATTCATGGGGATGAATTAAGCTCTTTATCTTTAGGTCAGGAAATAGCAATGATTTCAGTTGTCAGCCACGAATTTATAGACACACCTGGCATTATTGCTAATATTACCAAGCCATTGCATGACAATGATATAAATATAGTTGAAGTCTCATCAAGCCAAACTGCTGTTGTAGTATTTGTCGAATGGGATGATGGTGAAAAAGCATATGAATTAATTAAGGAGACGTTACAATGAATTTAGATGGAACACATGTTGCAATGATAACACCATTTGATAAGGATGGAAATATTGATGAAGAAAAATATCGAAACCTAATCGATTTCTTGATTGAAAATAATGTTGACGGAGTCCTAGCAGCAGGTACAACCGGTGAATCAGCAACAATAACACATGAAGAACAACAGAATATTATAGATATAATGATTGACCAGGCAAACGGTCGAGTAACAACAATTGCAGGAGCCGGAAGCAATGCAACAGCTGAAGCGCAGAATCTGGTAAAATATGCCCAGGATGCTGGAGCCGATGCTGCATTGGTTATCACTCCATACTACAATAAACCTCAACAAAGCGGGTTATATGATCATTTCAAATTATTGAATGATAATCATGACATACCGATAATTGCATATAATGTACCTTCAAGAACAGGTGTGGACTTGGCGGTGGATAGCATTGTTGACGTAGCAAAACTGGATAATGTAGTGGCAATCAAGGAAGCCAATCCGGATTTGAATAAGTTGGCATCACTTTTCAACGAGTTAAACAATAATGACTTGAATGATTTTACAGTCTTATCAGGTAATGATTCATTAACCTTGCCTATGATTGCACAGGGAGCTCGTGGTGTAATAAGTGTAGCGGCAAATGTGCTTCCCGACAAGATGTCTCAAATGGTCAATTTCGCTCTTGAAGGAGAATATGAAAAATCACGTGAATTGTCAAATTACCTCTTTGAATTGATGGATGTTCTATTTATAGAAGCCAGTCCCGCCCCTACAAAAAGGGCATTAAACCTAATGGGTATGGATGTTGGTGGACTGAGAATGCCGATTAACCCTATCAGTGATAAGAATGATGAAATATTGCAAAAGGTTCTCGCTAAATATGATTTGATATGAGGATGTGAAATAATGATTAGAGTAGCAGTTACTGGCTGTGCAGGAAATATGGGTTCAAAAATCGTTAGAACTGTCCAGGCACAGGAAAATATGGAAGTAGTACTTGGAATAGAAATGCCTAACTCACCACTTGCCGGTGAAGATTTGGGTGAACAAATCGGTATTGGAACAATGAACGTTCCTATAATAGCCGCAAACGATTTGAAGGAAAATCTTGAAAAAATCAAACCGGATGTATTGGTGGATTTCACTATAGCGGCAGCTGCAGTTGAAACGGTTAAAACATGTGCAGAATGTGGCGTGAACGTTGTAGTAGGTACAACGGGTCTTACTGATGAACAGTTGGATGTAATTCATAAGGCAATTAAGGACCACGATATAAAGGCAGTCATATCCCCTAACATGGCTACAGGAGTAAACGTTTTCTTTGAAATCGTCGGACAGGTTGCCAAGATTTTGGGACATGAATATGATGTTGAAATCATTGAGGCACATCATCATAACAAAAAGGATGCACCATCCGGAACCGCCGTTAAGGCAGCTCAAATAGTGGCCGATAGTCTTGACTTGGACTTAAAGGAAAAGGCTTGCTACGGCAGAGAAGGAATGGTCGGTGCAAGAGGCGAAAATGAGATAGGGATACATGCCGTCCGTGGAGGGGATATCGTAGGAGATCATACCGTCATGTTCTGTGGAGATGGTGAAAGGATAGAAGTCATTCACAGGGCTTCCACAAGACAGGCATTTGTAAATGGTGTAATAAGAGCAATAAATTATCAGTACACCTCTCAGGATAAAAGCATTGCAGACATGTTTGACGTATTAGGTTTATAAGTAGGTGAAAATATGGTTAGAAACGTATGTGTACTTGGTGCTACCGGTATGGTAGGACAAAGGTTTATTCAATTGTTAAGTCAAATTCCGGATTTCAACATAGTTGATATAGCGGCCAGTTCGAAATCTGCGGGAAAAAGATATGAGGATGCCGTTAATTGGCATCAGACAACTCCTATCCCCGATGAAATAAGGGATATGAAAATAGTAAATACAGACCCTGATGAGGTAAGTGACGATGTCGACTTCGTCTTTGCTTCACTTCCGGCAGGACTTGCCGAACCGGTTGAAGCGGCTTTTGCCGAAAAGTTTATAGTTGCAAGTAATGCCAGCGTCAATCGTATGAAGGAAAACATTCCATTGGTTATACCTGAGGTCAACCCTGAACACTTGGAAATGATGGAAACGCAAAAGGACGTTAACGGATGGGAAGGTTGTATAGTCACAAATCCGAACTGTTCTACTATTGCCCTAACATTAACTTTAAAGCCTTTATTCGATAAGTATACCTTTAAACGGGTATCCGTTACCACTATGCAGGCAGTAAGCGGTGCAGGTTATAACGGTGTTCCGTCAATGGGAATATTGGATAATATCATCCCGTATATCGGTGGTGAAGAGGAAAAAATGCAGTCGGAGACCTTGCATTTGCTTGGAAAAGTAAACGGCGGTCTTGTCGACAAGGCTAATTTCCCTTTGAGTGCTTCATGCAATAGGGTTGGAGTAGTAGATGGACATACTGAAAGCGTGTCAATTGAGTTTGAAGAAGATGACGTGACGGTTGAGGATATTAAATCTGCTATGAGCGGATTTGTCGGATTGCCTCAAAAGGAAAAATTGTCTTTTGCACCTGAAAAACCGGTTATTGTCCGTGATGAAGAAGATAGACCACAACCTCGTATGGATCGTGATTCTGGTCATGGTATGAGCGTTACGGTAGGACGTGTCCGTGAAGACGTATTTGAAAACAGTTTCAAATATACTTTGGTTGGACATAACACTATACGTGGAGCTGCCGGAGCTTCCATTTTGAATGCCCAATTAATTTCAAAATTATACTTATAATCTTCTTTTTTTCTTTTTAAAGGGTGATTTGATGAATTCAATGGTATTATCCTTAGATAATCAAATTTTTCAATTAATAAATTTATCTTATCATAATCCTTTCCTGAATAATTTGTCGCAATTGGTTTGTTATTTGGGTGTTGTATATACGATATTAATAATTGCATTATTGATAGCATTTTTTGATAAAAAGAAGGGAAAAAGAGTAGCAGTATTGTTATTTATGGGTGTTATACTTGCCGTTTGTCTAACTTTTTTATTGAAATACACTGTACTTAGACCCAGACCTTATACGGTTATTGACAATATGGTATTGTTGGCCGTTGAAATGGATCCTTCATTTCCATCCGGGCATACTGTAAACTCTACAGTTTTGGCTTGTATTTTAACGAAAGAGTATGATAAAAAAATTTTTATGTTAATCCCATTGTTTGTGGGATTATCCAGAATTTATATAGGAGTACATTATCCATCGGATATATTATGTGGATTTATATTGGGAATTTTTATTGCAATATTATCTGAAAAAATTTATGATAATATATTATATGAAAAAATTAGAAAAACTTTAAAAGATTAAATTTTATATATATAAATAGTGATCACTATGGCGTTTTTAAAGGATGTTGAATCAGAAGATTTAAGAGAACTAGTAAAATCTTGTTTCAAAGAAATTAATAGTCTTAAAGAACAACTTGAAGAAGAAAATAAAGACATTAGGTCTGATAAGGCTGTCAAAAATGTTCTGATACAAAATGAAAATCAAAATACTAATTTACATGCAAAAATTGACGAACTGACTGACAAATTAAGCAAACAAGAGACTAAACTTAGAGAAAAAGATTTACAGTTACAGGAAAAAGATACACAAATCAAGGAAAAGGATTTGGAAATCAAAGAAATTAAAACACTAGCCAGCGCTAGCAATGTTAACTCGGAAGAAACTCAAAAATTAATCGAAGAATACAAAGAGGAAATAATTCAATTAAGAACAAAAGTTAAAACTCAATCAAATGAGATAAACGAACTTAAAAACACTAATGAAGAGTTCAAATCCTCTTTAAAAGACAGCGTTAATGAGGAAAACAAGGAGTTAAGGTTGGAAATCGACAGATTAAAAGAAGAAAACAATGCTTATAAGGCAGAATCTTCAGATACTCAAATAAACCAGTTAAGATCTGTTATCGATAGACAAAACGAGGATTTAAAACAGATACCTGAATTGAAAAATCAATTGACAAGGGAACTCGGTGAAAAGGATCAGCAAATCAAGAAATACGAAGATGAAATAAATTCACTAAAGGAACAAATCAGTCAACAGGAATCTGCAGAGCAAATCAATGAAAAACTTGAAGATTCTCAAAAACAACTGCAGGAAGCAAACGATAAAATATCTGAACTTAACACAAACAATTCCCATTTAAAAGAAGAGCTGGACATATTGTCTCAAAAATTATTGTCCACAGGCAATGAAGATGAGATTAATGAACTCAGTAAAAACGTTGCCGACTTAAAGGAAGAAAATGATCAGTTGCAGGATAAAGTTTCACAACTGGAACAGGAAAATAATGAATTGAAAACCAAAGAAGAGATAGTCTCTACTTCAGAAGATATGAACTTCAGTTCCCTATTGGATGACTTTACTAAAAAATCCGAAGAGTTAGTTCAAATTAAATCCGAATATCAGTTATTGTTAGATTCTTCTAAAATTAATGAATATAAATTAAAAGAATTAGAAAATGAAAACGCCAAATTAAAAGAGTCTTCATCAATTGAAGAAGGGCCTATTGATACGAATGACGATTTAATTAACGAAAATAAAACTCTTAAACAGGATTTAATGGCTAAAGATGAAGAATTGACCGATATTAAAAATCAGCTGGAATCACTACAAATTGAACTTTCAAACGTGGAGGATGATTCTAAAGATTCACTGCAAGAGGAATTGAACAATATTACAGAACACTACGACAGTCTACAGGAAGAATATAATAAGCTTCTTCAAACGAATAACAGTATTTCAGAGGAATTGTCCATACAGAAGGAAGAAAACAATAAACAGAAAATATCTTTAAATTCACTGACTTCAGATAAGAACATCTTCGAAGATAAGATTTCTGAATTGGAAAATTTAATAGATTCAAAAGATGAAGAAATAGCTGATTTAAAAGTTCAATTGGATTCGGTTAGCTTCGAATCATCAAATAGTGATGTTGACAACGATGATTTGAAAAATGAACTTAAGGATACCAAAAAACAGTTATATGACAAGGATGCCGAGTATGATAAATTAAAACTCGATTACAACCAACTCAAGAAATCAACAAAACTTCAAATATCCGAATTGAATGACGGAATTTTGGAATTTACAAACAATAATGAGAAATTAACCCGGGAAAATGAGTATCTTAACACCACATTAAGTGAAACCAATACCAAATTAAACAAGTTGGAACAGGAATATGATTCACTTAAAAATGAAGTTAAAGAGAAGGAAAATGAATGCAACAAATTAAAACAGGATTGTCTGGATATAAAAGAGGACAGTGCCGATAAGATAAATAATCTCAAGAAAGACGTTCAGGAAAAAAGCGATAAATTATCTTCCCTACCTCAAAAACTTGAATTGAAGGATATTGAGATATCCCAATTAAACAAACTCTTAAAAACCCGTGAAGAGGAATCATTATCAAAAACAGAGGAAATCAAGGATTTAAGAAATAATCTACAGGTATCCCAGGAAAAAATCAAACAGCTTGAGGATAAGCTATCTGAAAATTCATCCCTAGTTGATGACAAGATCAAATCCAAGGATGATGAAATATTCAAACTTAAAGAGAATGCAAGCAATGTCCAAAAGGTTAACGAACAGGAAATCGAAAGGTTAACTTCACTTCTTAACCAGAGAGAGTATAAGATAGACGAGCTAACCGAGAGTGTGGAATCATTAAACAGTGAACTTGATAATCTCAAATCAGACAATACTACTCAAATGGACAAATACAATCAATTGCAGGAGATAGTTCAATCCAAAGACGATACCATTACCAAAAAGGATGAGTTGATTGATGACGTCAATATTCAATTGGAAAGGGTTGAAAACAAACTTCAGCTAAAAGATGATGACATTGAGGAATTGAACAATTCAATTATTGAAAAGGATGAAGTCATCACTTCATTGAAAACCGAACTGTCCGAGTCCAATTCAAAAGTCAAAGAATTGAACGAATACAAGAGTGAATTAAGTAAAAAAGAGACTCTTCTTAATGAAACAACCGTTCAATTGGAATCCAAGGAAAAGGAATTGGAAGAAAAAACAAGGTCAGCTAATTTAAGTAAGGTTCGTGTCGAAGAACTTAAGGAAATTCTTGAACGTAAAAATCAGGATATTGAAGATCATAAGAAACTGCTTGAAGATAAAAACGAACAATTGGATGAACTTAAGAATCTTCAGCCACGTATACGTGACTTGGAATTGGAAAAAGCAGATCAAAAAACTGAATATGAAAAGGAAATAAACTCTCTCAAGTCCGATATTCAGAAGATTGAAGAAGACAATGAAAATACCAACAAGGAAATGGAACATTTAAATGAGGTTATCGAAGACAAGGAGATACAAATCGAAAATGCACTCAAATATAAGGATCTGTTCTTGGCTATGCTGAACAAACCTAGACCGGGATTAACCAGTTTCCAATCTCAAATATTCGAATTATTGCCTGATGCAAAAACCGCAAGTGAATTGTATGATTATCTAATCGATTTGGGATTCACGGAACTGGAAAAAGAGAACTTCGCCAAGACCCTAAAGGCTCTTGAAAAACGCGAATATTATCAGCGTGCAAGAGAAGGAGATCGTATTATTTGGGTAAAAATCAAAGAATAATCTTTCATTCTTCTTTTAACTATTTTTATTTTCCTTATTTTTTTAAATAATTTATATTTATCATTTTTAAATTTGATTTAATTCTTTTCATCTTTTTCTGTATTCAATACACTAAAATAACCACAAAGTATTTATATAAGATTAAACCCATTAATGAATATAGACTGATTATAAAATGATATTAATAGAAAAATAATTCAAACTAAAAAAATTAATGAAAAGATAGAAAAAATCTTTTTCTATTATTAAAAAAACGATAAAATTATAGAGGTAATATTTATGGCACAACAACAACCATTAATCATCTTACCTGAAGGAACA
>MUZY01000242.1 GCA_003266065.1 Methanosphaera sp. rholeuAM130 | reverse complement strand
CAAACAATAGTTCAGGAATTTGTGTATCCGGATGTATCATATCAATTGGTATTCCCTGCAATAGGAAATTAGTTGGTATTCCAATAAATCCGCCGACAGTACTTCCGAATGCGAATTGATATCCGTAACATACCCATATCACACAGGCTATTGCAAATGCTATTAATGATAAGAACATAGTATTCAATACGTTCTTCTTTTTACTCATTCCTCCGTAGAATAAGGCAAGACCGGGAAGTGTCATAATCATAACCAATGCTGTTGATATGAGAATCCATGCGGTGTCACCTGTGTTTAGTAATGCTTCTGTGGTCACTTATTAATCCTCCTTTTTTCTAATAACTTTTATATATCGTAATGTATATTATCTTTTTGTATTTTTTTTATTTTTTGTAATTTTTTTTCTATCGGAAATAGGAATCATACTTCCGATACTACTACTTTAATTTACATAGTATATAAACATTTCTAAAAATATCCTTTGTGACAATACTAAAAATAGTAGTCCACTTAAAAAATAATATAAACAAAATTCATAAATTCAAAAATAGTTACACAATAATCAAGCAAATGAAAAATAAAAAAGAGAAATCAAAAAAATATCTACATATTTTTAAGATATACATCTTGAAGGGCAGCTACACTGCTACCTGCATCAAATTCAAATCCGAATTCCTTCAATGTCATTTCCAAACAGGTAAATGTCATGGCCAATTCTTGTAAACCGGTTATACCCATATGACCGATTCTGAATACGTTACCGCTAAGCTGGTCTTGACCACCTGCAATTTCGATTTTATATTTGTTTCTCATGGTTCCGCGAAGATCACTGTCTGTGACACCTTCAGGCATATTGATGGCAGTCAATGTATTTGAACGATCACCTTCACGGGCAAACAGGCTTAATCCTAATGCTTCTGCAGCACTGCGTGTAGCTTCGGCACCAGTGTGGTGACGTTTGATACGGTTATCCAATCCTTCCTCTAAAACCATGCTCAATGCTTCATTCATGGCATATGTTAATGATACGTTAGGCGTATATGGTGTTTGTGGAGGGTTTTTGGAACCCATCTTTTTCATTTTCGGCATGTTCAAGTAGTATGTTGGTGAATTGGTATTTTCAATGACCTTCCAAGCGTCGTCGCTAACGGTAATGGCAGCCATACCCGGAGGAGCTGCAATACATTTCTGTGAACCGCTAAGACAGATGTCTATTCCGTAGTCGTCAACTTTAACTGTATCACCGGCAAGTGATGAAACTGTATCGACAACAAGTAATGAATCATAGTCATTCAATACTTTACCCACTTCTTCAATTGGGTTAACGACAGCCGTTGAACTTTCATTGTGGATCATTGTAACGGCTTTGACGTCATCGTTTTCTTCCAATGCTTTTCTAATTTCTTCAGGATCTACCGCTTGACCCCAAGGTACTGTTACCTCTATTGATTCTCCACCAAATACTTCGGTTAACTGTTGTAATCTTTCACCGAATTTACCGCTAACGACATTAATAACTTTATCTCCTTTTTCCACAATGTTTGCTATTGCAGCTTCCATTGCGGAAGTTCCAGATCCAGTCAATAAGTATGATTGATTGTCTGTTTGGAATACTTCAGACATCATAGCAGTTGTTTCAGCTAGGATTTCACCGTATACAGGCCCCCTATGATTTGTAATAGGTTGTGCCATTGCATCCAGTACTCTTTTAGGGACGGTAGTTGGTCCGGGAATCATTAATAATGTGTCTTCCATAGGATTTTTCCTCCAAATATAATGTTTTGATAAATGAGTATATAATAAGGTTTTTTTAGTTATCTGATTTGATATTTTTTAATAATCTCTAAAATTTAACAACTTACTATATTGGTATTATATATGTTTTTCATCCTTTTTTAAATTTTACTACGATGATAATGACAATATTTAATAATAATCAATACAGTACATATTATTAAATAACAGATAAGGGCTTCTTAAAATGATAAATGTCAAGTATAATGATTGGGACAAGTACTATGAAAGGATATTGCATGATTTTGGCTACAGTCAAAAGGCCGATGAAGAATCTGCACGGATACTGAATTCACTACTAGATGAAAAATATCTGATAGATATTCATGGAGCGGACAAATGCATTATCTTTGGGGCAGGACCATCACTCAAAAAGCACGTCCTGTTAATTAAAAAGACACCTGAATTACAAAAGTACATTATTATTTCGGCAGACGGGGCAACAACGGCACTTGTTGAGCAGGGTATAATTCCCGACATCATAGTCACCGACCTTGACGGCAATATGGATGACATCATATACTCAAACAAACGTGGATCAATAGTATACGTGCATGCACATGGAGATAATATTGAAAAAATAAGGGAGTACCTTCCAAAATTGAATAAGATCATTCCAACAACCCAAGTTGACATATACGGCAAACTGGAAAATTACGGTGGATTTACGGATGGGGATAGGGCAATTCACATAGCAGTATATGCTCTTGGAATGAAAACGGTAATATTGGCTGGAATGGACTTTGGGGAATATACTACAAAATACTCCAGACCATCCAATAAAGAGATGATTGAAAAGGCCGATGACGTCAAGAGATTAAAACTAAAGTATGCCCAGGAAATAACACGGGAACTGATAAAAAACAATCCGAATGTTGATTTTAAATTTTTATAATCATGAAATTCAATAAATAAAATTCAATCGTTTGGAGTTTAAAGTAACTGTTTAAAAATGCTTATCTAAAAAAAATGAAAACTGTGATTTTAAGGATATATGAACATTTATCTAAAAAATCACAATTTTAATATATGTCTGTGGGTATAATATATTATTTGAAAAAACTAATTTATATACTCTGATGTTATTTGAATTAATTTTCGATTATTTCCTGTATATGATAATTAACGGTTCGTTGGGTGTTGAACTATTTTTTTACCATACTTAAATTTTATTAAATTAAATTTAAATGGGATTTTCGGCGATAACTCTTAAAATAGTATCAACGATTATTGCAATTGAATAACTAAGAACGATTTCTAATCGAAACAGGAATCGGTAATCTAAATTAATAATCATCAAAAAAAGTTTAATAAAAAGTATTTGTGAATAGTATAATTTAGTGAAGATTATATTATCACAAATGTAATTATATGTTTTGTGGGTACAAGTAATTCTTTGATACTACTATCATATATAAATAAGTAAAAAAATGCTTAACGTTTACTTATTTTCACTCCATCACTTTTAAAAGTTCGTATGCTTTAGATCTATTTTTATCAATTGTATAAATGTAAATTTTTTAAAACTTTTTTTTAGGATCCGTGATGGGAGGGCAATATCTTTCAAATGTATATCAAAGGGGGATTTCTGAAGATAATACAATAAAAAATGCTTAAAATAGATCTCTAAAGAATATTCTAAAATATGGACTTTGTAAATTAAATTTTAAAAATATCTAATTTGAATTCTGTAAAGTAAATGTTAAAAATAGATAAAAATAAACTGTGATTCTATATAATTTGATATTTTTTATATAGAAATTATATGATGAAATCACAATTTTTAATAATAAAAATTCTTGTGGGTACAATTAATTATATACTCATTATATAATATATATGCTACCCATTTTTTTGTAAAGATTACATTAAAAGTGTTTAATTTTTTTTTAATTTCAAAGATTATTTTTTAATGATGATTCTCACTATGTCATGATCTTCAAGCACATGTTCCAATCCAACCTTTTGACCAGGGAACTTGACTGATTTACCCCATACCTTGGCATATTTGAAGTTTTTAACAAAATCCCTATGTAATTTACGTGCAACATCTTCAATGGTTGAACCTCTGCGGATGATTAACGGTTCGTCCATATCTGCCTTTTTCCCCTGTGGCTTAAGGTACAGTCTCATAAGATCCAAGTCAACGAATATTCTCTCCTTCATCTCTTCCATCCTGATACCGTCATCCGCTGAAACAAACAATGCATCGGGCAACTGTTTTTGAAGATTTTCAAGATGTTGTTTGCTTGCCAAGTCTATCTTGTTTACCACGACGGTCATAGGTATGTATGCCCTGTTTGGTTCTAGGGCATCAATGAATCTGTCAATCGTAACGTCTTCCCTTATGACAACATCTGCACTGTGAATACCGTATTCACTGAGAATGGAGTGTATGGTCTTATCGTCAAGATGCGTCAGAGGTACGGTTGAAACAATGTTCAATCCACCCATCTTCTTTTTCGACACCTTTACCAACGGTTTCTTTTCATTAGGCCTAACTCCTATGTTTCTAACTTCCTCAAGGATTACATCCATGTGTTCCGGCTGGAAAACGTCGAGAACCATGATAATCAAATCCGCATTTCTGGTGGCGGATAATATTTCACGTCCCTTACCCTTACCCTTGGATGCACCTTTGATGATTCCCGGAATGTCCAGTATCTGTATTTTTGCATCCTCATATCTCATTATCCCGGGCACGATATCCAGCGTCGTAAATTCATATGCTCCTACCTTACTGTTTGCATTGGTCAGGTAGTTTAATATCGTTGACTTACCCACAGATGGAAATCCCAGGAGCACAGCTGTTGAGTCTCCGCTTTTTTTTACAAGGAAACCTTCACCCTTGGAGCCTTGACTATTTCGTTTTTCAATCTTCTCCTTCAGCTGTGCTATTTGGGCCTTTAATTTACCTATATGGTGTGATGTTGCCTTGTT
>MUZY01000078.1 GCA_003266065.1 Methanosphaera sp. rholeuAM130 | reverse complement strand
ACAGATTTCATAATTGAAATTCCTTTTTTTCTTTTTTTTTGCAATGATTAATTATTTTCCTGACAGTCCTCTATGTGGATAATTTATTTTTTCCCATATTTGATTTCGCTTCTGTTGTTTTATCTTTCAAATGTTTTTGAATTTAGTCATTTCAATATCTTTCTATTCAACCTTTTGCTTTTAAATGAAATTCTTTACCTATATATAATTGAAATAATAAACTATTATTCATATAATAAATATCTTAATATTCGTTAAATGTACCATAATGGTTAAAAAAGTCGGTATTCTATATTTTACCGGTTATTTATGGGATAATTAATGATTTATTGTGATTTTATTATAACATTAAAGAATTTCGTGATATTATGAAATATAAGAAGCCAAAGATAATATTATTATTCGCACTTCTAATGTTATTTGTAACGGTTGTAAGTGCTGCAGACTCATCCGATGCTGCAATCAGTTCTGATATGCAAACAACATTGGATGATGGTCAAACACTCACAACGGATACTGTGGAAGTACAGGATAATATCCCAGAAAAGAATTATAAAAATACAAAAGAAATGGAGGGTCCTCCAAAAAATTACACGACAACGGCATCCAGTTATGCCGATTTGGTAAGTAAAGTTAACAGTGCCAAATCATCGGACTATGATGAATACACAGTAAACTTAAAACGTGGGACTTATAATGCAACATCCGGCATGGAATGGAATGATACGGATAGGGCATATAAATTAACGATAAACGCTAATGGATCAACGATTAACGGAACGGGTAACTATCAATTCATGAGTGTTGGTGAATATTACACATTCGAATTAAAGAACGCAATATTAACCAACTTCAATGCCGAGGGCGGTGGAGTAATATTTGGGGATGACGATTCCACAATAATAATAACCAACTGTACCTTCAAGGAGAATATTGCCCAGAAAAATGGTGGAGCAATATACACTCATGCAACGTTGAACGTATCCGATTCAACGTTTACCGGCAACAAGGCATTATATTATGGTGGGGCAATACACAGTTACTACGCCGACGTAACAGTCAAGAACACCACCTTTACGAATAATCATGCAGTCAGTGATGATGCTGGTGGAAATGCAATAGGAAACTACGGCGGAGACGTCAGCGTTACCAACTGCACATTCAAAAACAATAATGGAATGGGGTATGCCAATGGTGGAGCCATTCTTAATGAGGAAGGCTACTTGAAAGTAACGAAAAGTACATTTACGAACAATACCGGATATAACGGTGGAGCCATTTCAATATACTATGGATTTACTGATGTAATAAACAGTACATTTAGAAATAACAATGCCGATGCCGATGGTGGAGCAATATCCAATTATTATGGTGACTTAAATGTAACTGGAAGCACATTTGTTAAAAATAATGCAACATATGGTGGAGCCATAGAAAATGTGGGCTGTGTATATTATGAATCCGATCCATTGGTTTATGTGGGAAATTCCAAAATAAGCAACAATACATTCATAAACAACACCGCAGACTATGGTGGAGCAATATCCAGTTACGTTTACACTGAAGAGGATTCTTATGATGACGATTCAAACAACAACGGCGTCGTAATAACCAACAACATACTAACGGGCAATCATGCCGATATTGACGGTGGAGCCATTCTCATTGAACTTGGAAACAAAACCACAATCTCAAACAATAACTTCGACAGCAACTCTGCCGATGGAAATGGTGGAGCCCTCGGTTATTATGAAAATGAGGGATATGACTCTTCAAAGATAGTGATTACGAAGAATATATTCACAAACAACAATGCATCAAGTGGTGGAGCAATACATAATGCGGCCGATAATGCAAACATCACAAAAAACACGCTGATAGGAAATAAGGCTACTGACAGTAACATAATAGTGGATGAAGGATCAAATACAACAGTTGAAGATAATCAGTTCACAAAGCTATACACTGTTCTTACATTGAAAGCATCCAATTCAACGCCGGAGCTGGGAAAAAATGTGACGTTTACTGCCACATTAAAAGATTCCAACAACAACAAGTTATCAAATCAAAACATAACATTCAATATCGATAACAAGAATTACACAGTCAAAACAAACTCCAATGGACAGGCAAACAAAACATACACTGCAACCAGCATTAAAACAATAACTGTAACGGCCAAGTATAACGGTTCTGTCGCATATAATGCAAGCTCAAATTCAACAAAGATTACAGTTAAGGGTAAATACAATACCAAAATGGAACTGAAAGTATCAAACACCACCCCATTGGTAAACAGCACAATTACAATAACCGCTACACTTACCGATGAAAACAATAAGAAACTGGCCAACCAAAACGTTGTTATCATAACTGATAATAAAAATTACACAGTTAAGACCAATGCAAACGGAACTGTCACCCAGTCACATAAACCTACAAAAATAGGTACAGTAACGATAACAGCAAAGTATAACGGCAATACCACATATAATGCCAGCAGTTCATCAGCCAAAATAACAGTACGCAGTAAAAGCGGTGCAAACTCTAAGGTAGCTACTAAAATAGCACTTCAGGTATCAAACTCAACGCCGATAGTAAACAATTCCATTACAGTCAATGCAACATTGTCCGATGCAAATAATTATAAACTGGCAAACGAGAACATTACGCTTACACTGGACGGAAAGAATTACACCCTCAAGACAAATGCAAATGGACTGGTAACACGAAATTTCACGCCTACAAAGACAGGTTCGATTGCAATAACAGCAAAATACAATGGAAACACCATATATAATTCAACCAATAAAACCACAACAATCACATCAAAAGCAAGAATAAACACGAAGTTAACAATCAATACAAACACCTCACCTGAAGTAAATTCCACAATTACAGTAACGGCAACACTAACAGATGCAAATAACAATAAGATAGCCAATCAGAATATCATATTCAACATCAACAACAGAAACTACACTCAAAAGACAAACTCCAATGGAATAGCATCACAAGCATACACGCCGACAAGCATTCGCAATGAAACTATCAAGGCTCAATATGCCGGAAGCAAAATATACAACATATCGAATGCGTCAATCAAAATAACGGTTAAAAAGGCAACACTTCCTAAGCAAGGTTATATTTANNACCTATGCATTAAGCATAGTTAAAAATAACGAGGTAATATACCTGGTCACAAATACTACAAACGATACATATGATGACGAAGTTTCTATAAGTAGCGAAACCGTAAGAGCAGGTACAAACAAATTCAGCATTATCGGGCAGGCCGGTAAAACGATAATCATGGAAGATACCATTAACATAACGAATAAAAACGTGACAATTAAAAATATTTTCTTCAAAGGAACAGCCGGAGAATGCAGTATTGCAAATTATAACGGAACGCTAACTGTTGATAACTGTACTTTTACTCATAAAATAACCAAATCATTCGCAAGTCTTCCAATGAATTCAATAGATCAAATGAGATCCGCATTTTATATTATAATGGGGGATGTTGGAGGTTACAAAGCAGCAATATACAATGCAGGAAACAATTCGCTGATAACCAATTGTAACTTTACAAATAATCTTCAGGTAGTGCCTGAATTGCCATCACAGCTAAGCAGTATCAACTATGCATTAAACTTCCTTGGTGGTGCAATATATAACAGTGGACAGAANNGAAGGTGGAGCAATCTACAATGTCGGTGAAAAAACGGTTATAAAAAACAACACATTCAGAAACAACACGGCACCATACGGTGGGGCAATCTATAATGCGGCAGGTAACACCACAATAACTGAAAATATCTTCATAGACAACTATGCATCAAATTCCGGGTCTGCCGTATATATCTCCGGACACAATAAAGTAACCAAAAATATATTCATAAACAGTACGGACGCCGATGATTTACAGTTAAGAATCGATGAGAATACAACTGCAACGGGCAATATCATCTATTACGACACGGACTACAGCAACATAGTATCAAGTAGTTTGATGACTTCATTTGAGCCTAACAACAAGTTCATAGGTAAAAAGGCATTGGAAAGCAATATAACAATAAAGGCCAACAATACAAAACCTCGCGTTAGGGATAACGTAAAAATTACATTCACGTTAAAGGATGGAAACAATAAGGCAATCAAAAATCAGGATATTACCGTTAATATCAATGGAAAGACTTCAACTTTATATCTAAATACCAGTGGACAGGCTGTTGTAAATTATACTCTAACAAATAAGGATAAGTGTATAAACATAACTGCCACTTATGAAGGAAATGTAACCCAACAGGCTACCCGTAACAATTTAACCGTAAACAGATACTATAAAGCGGATATGGAACTGCTTACAGGTTCATTCGATTCAAAACCGGGTGATACCGTAAAACTGATTGCTCATATCAAGGATAATGGTCTTGATATTGACGGTGGACAGCTGGTATTCAAGTTAAATGGTGTTTCACTTAAGGATGCAAACGGCAATGCCGTTGTAGTCAATATTAAGAAAGGATTGGCAGTACTTGAATACAAGATACCTGACACCCTTGGTGCCCGTACCCATAACTTGACTGCCGTGTATGCATCAAATAATTATGGAAGGGTAGAGCTAACAACGCCGATGACGATTAACAAATACTACACACATATTGAAGTAAATCCGACATATACTACCTCCAATACTATACAAGTCAAGGCACAGGTAGTCGATCAAAACAACCAGGCATTAAATAAGCAGACTTCCATGTGCATAAAGCTAAACGGTAAAAGTTACACCTTCAACACTACAAACGGTACTATAAACTATAAGATTACCCAAACACTTTCTAATGGCTATTATAATATGACCATTATTTCAGGTGAAAACGGTAAGTATCTGGGATCCAACGTCAAAACGGTATTGGTCAAATCAGCTGTTGCCATTCAAACCAGCTATGTCAACAATACGTTGAATACAAAGTCAAC
>MUZY01000157.1 GCA_003266065.1 Methanosphaera sp. rholeuAM130 | reverse complement strand
GGTTAATAGTGGTAAGGTGGTATTTAAAATCAACGGTAAAACAGTCAAGGACTCTAACGGTAAGGTTATCTATGCTAAGGTAATAAACAATCAGGTAAGTGTTGAGTATACATTGCCTGCTAATATGAAAGCCGGCACATATAACATTACTGCCGTATTGACGTCGAGTGAATATGGCAGGTTAGAGGATGTTAAAACTTTGACAGTCGAATCCTAAAATTATTTTTCATGTAGGAGTTATTCCTACCATTTTTTCTTATTTTGCCGATTTTTTTAAGCAATTTATTTAAAACTGCATTAATATAATCTTTACCAAAAATAGTTATATAAAACTTTTTTTAAAATCAGTTGGAGGTTATTCAAGTTAAAAAAAGTAGATAGGTTAAAGATAACCTTATTCTTCCTTTTCCAATCCGCATGCGGTTCTTAATCTTTTACCCACTTCTTCGATTTGAAGTTCTCCTTCGAGTCTTCTCTGTGCGTATAGTTTAGGATATGCACTTGCTCCTTCTACTGCAAATTCAGTTGCAAATGAGCCGTCCTGGATTTCTCTTAGGATTTCTTTCATGTTTGCTTTTGCTTCATCTGTTATGATTCTGTCTCTTCTGGTTAATCCACCAAATTCAGCTGTGTTACTTACATCTTGCCACANNGGCATGTTTCAAAGTAAGCCATTTCCGGCTGGTAGCCTGCTTCAACGAGTGTTTCAAATCCTGCCTTGATGAGTGCGGTTAATCCACCACATAGTACTGCCTGTTCACCGAATAAGTCGGTTTCGGTTTCTTCCCTGTATGTTGTTTCGATTACGCCTGCTCTGGTCAGTCCGGTTGCCTTTGCCATTTCTATGGCTATATCGAATGCTTCACCTGTAGCATCCTGTTCTACTGCTATTAGACCTGGTATTCCAAATCCTTCTTCGTATGTTTGTCTTACTTTGGATCCTGGACCTTTAGGTGCAATCATGGTAACGTTTACATCTTTAGGTACTCTAATACGTTGGAAGTGTATGTTGTAACCGTGTGAGAATGAAAGTGTGTTTCCTGCTTCTAGGTTGTCTTTAATCTGATTTTCATATACGTCTTTCTGTAGTTCATCAGGAATTAAGATGTGTATGATGTCGGCTTCTTTTGCAGCTTCTTCGATTGTTTTTACTGTTAAGCCATCAGCTTCAGCTTTTTTCCATGAACTTCCACCTTCACGTAATCCCATTACAACATTTAATCCACTGTCATGCATGTTTAATGATTGTCCTCTACCTTGACTACCGTAACCTATTACAGCGATAGTCTTTCCATCTAATACGTTTGTATTGACATCGTCGTCATAATAAATTTTCATTTTATCGAGTACTCCTTTTAGTTTTATAAAAAATTTTTATATCTAGATATATTATATATTTATATCTATGTTGTAGGTTATATAAAATGATTATTTAATTTATCCTAATATAATATAATTTCTTTATCTGCAATTGATACTGGCTGCCAATACATATTGTATCGCTTGTTTTTATTTGAAAAATCAGATTATATATTCATCAATAGTTAAAAAAACCATAAGAATCACGATTTTATTAGAAATTTATCATATTTTTTCTAATGCAATTTTTGATAGTAGGGATGTTTCTGGTGTGGAGTTAATTACTTGTATTTCATGGATTTTGATGGAATATGTTTTAGTAGCAATGCTGGCTGATAATTTTATGGGGGTTAATTTACTATGATTTAACATCGAATTCAAATTCGATAAAAAAGAAGAGGGGATTATGTATATTCAATCTATTATGGGTTGGTTAATTTTTATTTGTTGTCTTTTTTATTATTTTTAACAATATCTTTCATATCATCAAATTGACGATCAACGTATCTATTAACTATTGATGCAGCTAATGTGGCAGTACCAACCCCTGATAAAATAAAACCACCCCATGCCAATACTAATGAATCGAGTTTACCAATCACTGATTTTCCGGCGGCATCGAAACTATTGCTTGTAAATGCATTTGAAACCATAACTATTGAATCCAGAGGAGAAACCTCTTCAACCAATATTGTAAATATGAAACTTACCAATATTATCGTATATAATAAGAGTATTGTTATTCCTAAACCATTATTTTCAGTATACTTCACAAATTTACGATAGTAAACTTGGATGAGGTATACATATCCAAGAACGTGGATAATGTTAAAGTAGACAAGTATGTTATGTCCAAATAATATTCTTACCATAGAACCAATAGGAATCAGTAAAAAGAATATAATCTTATCTTTTAAAGAATTCCAACTCATCTTACTAAATAGATATATTGAAATAAGAATATCAATAATGGAAATGGCAAACAAACCATCCGTCCACTCAAATATTATATATAAACTAATCACTATAAAGACAAGTATCATTATCAGGTAATAAAGCTGTCTTAAAGATAATATTTTCTCTTGAGGAAAATATTCCAGTGGATTTAAAAATTTTGAATTATTAAACTTTGGACTTGATTTAACCTTATTAACAATATATTTACTGGCATATGCAAGGAAGGCAAAAGCTCCGATTACACACAATAATTGAATGATGAGAGATATTATCGGTAAACTTTCCATTATTCATCCTCTCCTT
>MUZY01000024.1 GCA_003266065.1 Methanosphaera sp. rholeuAM130 | reverse complement strand
TATTATTATTGCCTTTGATTTCATCATATATACTTCCAAATTTTTTTTTATTCAAATCGAACAATATATTGTTCTTGGTTATATTATTGTACTTTGTTTAATATTAATTTTTCCAGCTTTTTTGAGCCAACAAAGAATATTAATATTCAACTATTATTATATAGCCATAGAGAATCTTTGAGTATAGATGATTATAAGACAAATACTTTTATTTTAGGATAATTTAATGGAGATTAGAAGTTAATATGATCTCATATCACATGTAGTTGGCTTTCTATTTTAAATAATTTATGTAATATAACGGTTACTTCCAAATATATTTTTCCTGATGTGATAGTTATATATTACAGATAGACTCATTAGAAATTCAAACAAGTTTCGGACAAAAACATGAGGACAAGTATAATTACGTAAACTGGACATGTCACTACTAAAAATAAAAAGAAATCTACAATATTCAGTTAAAAAAATCATTCTCAAAAAGGATAGAAATCGATTATTAAAAGGTACTCGTGAAAAATGGACGGTTACCCCTAAAAAATGGACGCTTTTCATCTTCTTTTATTTTATTTTTATAATCAATTATACACATAGTTTAAATAAGATGATATAATTTAATCAACTGCTTCTTTAATAATTCGATAACTTGACCAAATTTTGAAAAAAATGGACGGTTTATGGACGGTTAAAGAAAAGTTAAGATAAAATCTTTAAAATACTTTACAATAAATATATAGAATTATTTAAAGAAATCATATCTTTTATTACCTAAAATAACTTATAAAGAATATTAAATTACCCTAAATTAAAAAATATCGTCTAATTTCATATTTAAATTTTTAGAATTTTTGATGATTTTTAGATTTATTCAACATATACCAAAAAATTGACATGATTTAAATGGTCCAATTTTCACAAAAACAATAAATGATTAATCATCAATAATTTGATTTAAAAAAAAGAGAGTATTGAATTTAATTCAATACATTAATTATAGTTGTAGTGTTACGCTGACTTGTATATGCCAGTCTATCCTGTGTTACAACCTCCAGGTTGTTATATTTGTTGTAGACTGGAATGTCAATGTTGCTAATGGTTAATATGCCATCCACTGAGTAGTAGTACATGGCTTGAGTACCATTGGTTATGCTCAGTCCGTTGAGTTTTATGATAAACTTGTTAGGGCCTGCCACCACATTTCCAAGGTAATCCTTGACTGTTACCTTAAGCGACAGTTTATGCGTCCTGTTGTTTGCCGTGACGTTTGATATCTCTAGTGTTAGGTTGGATCTTTCCACCTGGAAGGTAGCTGTCTGTGATGTCGTATTGTAGTTGTTGTTGTAGTAACCGGCTATTATCGTATGATTCTTAACCGCCATGCTATTGCAGTCCATGATACATGCAATACCCAATGGTACTGTATAATTGACGGTAGCTACACCATTGACGAGTTTAACCTTGATTGTTTGATTGTTTTCATCCTTGAGCGTTATGCCGTTTACCTTGAAGTATACGTATTCACCGTCAAACTTGGTTAAGTTAGTGGATTTCTTGCTGTTTGTAGTGTCATATACCTTGGCAGTTATTGTCAGTACCTGTCCCTGCTTGATTTTTTTGACGTTGGTAGTTATTTCAATACTTGCATTTCTCAGGGATATCTTAATATTTGCAGGGTTACTTGTGGACTTGTTGTATATGTCCGTTCCGACATATGATGCGATTATCGTTTGGGCACTTTTCATGGTAACATCCGGTATTATCGTGGCGGTTGCCACTCCGTTTACTACTTTTACCTTGAGGGGATTGTCACTGCCGGAGAGTTTACCGTTGTCCTTTATGGTTACCCCGTTTATTTTAAAGATTAAGTTTCCATCATTTACTTTGGCATTGTTTTGGTCGGTTACTGTGGCTTTAAGTACCAATTTCTCTCCTATTGTACCATTTGCCGTGTTAACAACCGTTTTTGTATTGTATTTGTTTCTGACTGTTATGTTGGTTGACTTTGTACTGCCATTGTATTGTGTGCTACCTTTATATGTTGCTGTGATTGTTAGTGTTTCTACTTTAACAGGTGCATATGCCTGTGTAACTGTACCGTTGGCATTTGTTTTGAGATTGAATGTTTTATCACCGACCTTTAATGTAAGGTTCTGGCCGGATAGGTTTTTGTTGTTTGCATCCTTCAATGTAACCGTGATGTTAATAGGAGTATTGTTAACAGGTGTGCTGTTGGATACCTTAATCGTTAATTTAGTGTTTTTTTTCTTAACGCTTATGGTTGTTGATGCTGTAGCGTTATTCAACTGACTGTTTCCTTTATAGGTTGCCGCGATTGTCTGATTTTCTACCTTGGTTGGAGTGTAAGCCTGTAGGGCAACACCACTTGCATCGGTTTTAACCGTAAACGTATTGCCACCAACACTCAAAGTAACATTCTCACCGGAGACTGCCATACCATTAGCATCCTTCAAAGTAACCGTAATATTCACAGGAGTATTATTTAAAGGCGTACTGTTGGATACCTTAATCGTTAGGGTAGTGTTAAGCTTTTTGACTGTTATGCTACTTGTCTTCGTACTGTTACTGTACTGACTGTTGCCCTTGTATGTTGCCGTGATGGTCTGTTCTTCCACTTTAGTTGGAGTATACATGTATGTGGCTGTTCCGTTAGAGTTTGTTTTTATGGTAACTGTTTTTCCTGCAATATTCAATGTAATGTCCTGACTGGATATGTTGTTGTTTTTGGCATCATTCAATATGGCAGTAATCGTAACAGGAGTATTGTTTAATGGCGTGCTGTTTGATACGTTTAAAGTTAATTTCGTGTTTATCTTTTTGGCCGTGATGTCCAGTGTTGCATTAGTTTTATTGTATGGGTAATTACCTTCGAATTTGGCAGTTACGTGTGTCATGTTGGATGTTAATGTGTGCTTGTATGTTGTTGTTCCATTGTTGGCTGTTGTTAGTTTATGTGGCATGCCGTCAATGGTTAATGTGATGTTTTGTCCTGATACATTATTGTTATTTTGATCCTGTAGCAGTAATTTAATTTCAATCGTGTCATTTACCGTAGGCTTTGAATTGTTGGTTGTTATAGTGATTGTAGTGTTTACGATTCCATCATCGAATATGTTATTTGTTATCGTGACTGCATCACCATCTGTATAGATGGTTCCGTAGAATATTGATGTGTCATCGTGTATGTTGTTTTCTATTGTTGCCGTATCAGGAACGTCTATAATCGCACTTTTCTCCATGTTTGCCTTGTTTGATATGAATGTGTTGTTGTGGATTGTAGCGTTGGCATAGTTGCTGATTGCTGATCCATTTGTCGCGGTATTGTTTGTGAATATGCTTTTTGTTATGTTAACTGTACCGTTTTCATTGTATATTGCACCACCATTTTCTGCATGGTTATCTGTGAAGTTGGTGTCGTTTATGAGTATATCAACAGATTCAATGTATTCTATTTCATCATCAATGAATACTATTTTCCCATCAGCAGGTTCTGCCTTCATATTTTTAGTTTCTGGTCCGACGATTATATCCTCAGTAACATTATTATAGATTGCACCACCGGCGTTTGCCGTGTTATTGTTTATTGTGGCATTGAATATAATTATTTTTCCATAGTTATTGTAGATTGCACCACCAGATTCCTTTACCATGTTTTTTTCCATATGAGTAATGTTTATGCTTATGTAACCGTAGCAATTGTATATTGCACCACCGGAAGCATTTGTTCTGTTGACGTTGTTATTATTTATTGTGGTATTGTTTACTATTACACAACCTTCAATATTGAATATTGCTGCACCGCCATCGAAATTCATCTCACCCATTTCATCAATTTCACTCATGTCATAACCCATAGCGGAAATTAGGTTATCATTCAATGTAGAGTTGTTAATGAATAAATAAAGATAATTGAATATGGCTGCTCCAGCCTTTATAGCCTTGTTGTCAGTCAAGGTACTGTCTTCAATAGCCATTATACCCTTATTTTCTATCGCTCCACCATAGAGGGATACATTGTTGTTAGTTAGTTCGCTGCCATATATTAAGAGATCCCCCTCATTGTATAATGCTCCACCGTCATATTCTGCAGTATTGTTGTTTAATTTGCTGTCGATTATGTAAAGATTAAAAAGCATGTCTTCATTTATATAATACTCGTCTTCAGTAACTTCTTTTAATCCGGTACTAGTTGCCCTGTTCATATCAGAACCGAATTCGAAATGATAATCATTGTAGATTGCACCTCCAGAATCAGCCCGGTTATATGCAAAGGTCGTATTGTTCATGATTGAAATTCTGCTTCCGCTATATAATGCTCCACCCATTTCCGCATGATTATAGGTAAAACTTGTATTTGACGCATTCAGATATGCATTGTTGGAGTTGCTTATCGCTCCACCATCAAATTTTGCATTATTATTGGATAGTGTACTGTCAGTTATATGAAGGATACCTCCATTATATATCGCACCACCGTCATATCTTTCTGCAGTATTGTTGTCAAATTCGCTCAATGATATATTGGTAAATGTATTTTCCATGGCGTATATTGCTCCACCATCATTTTTCGCATAATTGTTTTTCAATTTACTGTCAATTATGTAAATATCAGAATAGAGTGTTTCCTCTTCATCAGCAACTTCCCTAATGTCATTTAACCCACTACTTTTTGTGGTAGATTCCTCCTCATAGTAATTGTATATGGCTCCACCATCAGTTGCATTGTTGTTGATAAATGTAGTATTGTTCAGGATTGAAAGTGCCCTTTCATTATAATATGCTCCACCAAGTGTGGCTTTATTATAGCTAAAAGTTACATTTGTAATATTAGCTTCAGAATAATAGTTATATATCGCTCCACCCCAAGATCCGTTGTTGTTGTAAAATGATGAACCATTAATTATTAAACTGCCATCTACTGAATTGTCTATTGCTCCACCAAAACTTCCCCTGTTATTCTCAAATGTACTGGCTGAAACCGATAATGTACCATAATTAAATATTGCTCCACCGAAACTGCTTACGTTGTTGTTGTTTAGACTGCTGATGTTGATTGATAAAGTTCCATTATTGTATATTGCACCCCCCTGATATGATGCTTTATTGTATTTGAGCGTGACGTCGGTAATATTTATTGTAGCATTGCTAAATATGGCTCCACCACATGTTGCATTGTTTTTTGTGATGTTGGAATTGATTATGATTACATTAGGTGCAATACCCAAATACCTATAGTTGATTATTGCTCCTCCCAGTTGGTCTGCACGGTTTTCAGTGATGTTGGAATCTGTAATGGTTAAAAAACCAGTATTTCCTATTGCTCCCCCATCAGTTGCGTTGTTGTGTTTGAGGGTCGAATTCGTTATTATGAGGTTGGCTGCATTAAATATTGCTCCTGATTTATTACCTGCATGATTGTCTGTAAGGTTGGAATCTGTTATATTAACGATACCTCCATAGACATATACCGCTCCTCCCCTATCNNAGCACGGTTTTCTTTGAAGTTGGATTCATTTATTGTAACGATTCTGTTATCTTTACTGTATATTGCTCCCCCATAAAGTCCTACATGGCAGTTTGTGAAATTGGATTTTGTTATGGTAAGGTTTCCAACCTCTTTGTAGATTGCTCCCCCATATTGTGATGAGGTACAATTTATTATATTGAGCTTGTTTATCGTTACCGTACTTCCATTAATGTAAAGAAAACGGTACTCATTGTTTCCGTTGATTGTTTTTCCATTTCCCTCAATATTCAGAGTTTTTATTTCTTGATGCACAACAATATTTCCACCAAGCTCTATATTTGATAGGATATTAATTGTTACATCAGAATACGTATCACTTGTTAAAGTAGAATTTAACGCGGCAAAATTATTTACGTCAATTAATACAGCCGCTGTTTTCGTATTCTTTTCTTCTTTCGATATTTTTTTATTTTCCTGTATCTCTGTCACACTTTCAGATAAATCTGCTGATTCAACATCCGTATCAGATATTACATTGGCATCACTATCTGCTGACATAATAGCACTGGATACGTCACCCGTAGATGGTGTGTCTATCGTATCATCGGATACTTCACTTGCACTGGTTACTCCTACAAGCAGTACCATCAATGCGACAAAGATTATGATTGATTTCGTTTTCATCATGTAATAATTCCAATATATTTTTTTATTTTAATCGAACAGTATCTGTTCTTGTTTATAGTATAGTACTTTGTTTAATATTAATTTTGTTAGCGTTATTCGGATAACAAATGCAGTAAAATAATTACTTTTTGAACATAAC
>MUZY01000156.1:883-6647 GCA_003266065.1 Methanosphaera sp. rholeuAM130 | reverse complement strand
ACTTTCCATTATTCATCCTCTCCTTCAATTAATTTTTCTAATTCCGCAAATTTTTTTTTGAAGTGTTTAATTAAAATTGTCGCAGTTAATGTTGCAGCACTCGCTCCCGAAATGACATATCCACCCCAAACCAGCAATAAACTATTAAGTTTACCCGCGATTGAATTTCCAAAAACGGTAAAACCGTTACCTGTAAATTCATTGGAAATCATTACAAGAGAATCCAGGGCATTTACACCTTCAGCATATTGAGTTATGAAGAAACTGGCAAATATTATAACAAATAATAATATTATGGTTATTCCCAAACCATTTGAATTGGTATATTCCATGAATTTATCAAAGCTAAGTTTGGCAAAGTATATGAATACCAATACATGAATTAAACCCAGGTAAATTACCAAATGGGTATGGAATAGCAGGAAACACAATGTTCCATAGGGCACCAGTAACAACCAGATAATCTTATTTTTTATAGAACTTTTATCTATTTTTATTGCAAAATATAATGAAAGTGCAATATCAAATATTGGAAAGGAATACAAAAATTCGATTCCATCACCAATAAAAGTATAGAAGATATCTACAACACACATTGCCATTAGAATTAAATAAAAAACCTGTCTTAAACTATGAATTTCATCTTCGGGCAATAATTCAGTTACATCTATAGATTTTCCATATTTATTTTTTAATTTTTTATACTTATATTCACCAATAACGGTTAATACTAAAAAAATAGAAAATACTATAGCAAATTGAAATATTGTTTCAGTCAATAATTCCACAAATATTCACCAATTTATTTCTTATTTAACTATTTATATTTAAGGATATTAACATTTTGCAATTTCAACAACGCATTTCTATTCTGAGTATAATAGAATAAGATTCTGCCCAATACCTTTAAGACAAAACAAATCAGTCATCTATATTAATCCTGATTATATTAACCATTAACTTGAAATGAAATGATAAAAAGGTGGAGGTTAGTTATGGTGTATTTTTGTCCTCTTCTTATGGAGGTTATCCCGGTTTTTTCTTATCTTTTATCCCCCATGTCATAGTAGTAATATAAAGCATTTATTCTTGACACTCTGGGGTGTTCTGTTTTCCAATGAAGAAATGTTTTCATCTTAAAAATTAAGAATAAAGAGGTTAATATTATGATTAAACTCGTCTGGATTATAATTTGCTGAATTTATTTATCTTCTTTTAATTCTTGGATCATTTTTTCCATTTTATCAAATCGATTATTATAATATTTTATCATTAATCCAACACTTAATGTGGCAGTACCCACACTTGATAGAATATAACCTGACCAAACAAGGAATATTGAATTTAGCTTACCTGGTATTGTACTTCCTAGAATTGCATAACCATTACTTGTAAATGCATTGGATACCATTACTAATGAATCCAACAGGTTTACACTTTCGACTATTGAAGTGAATATGAAACTAAAGAATACTATTCCAAATAATAGCAGAATGGTGTAACTTAAACCCTGAGATTTTGTAAATTGCTTAAACTTTTTATAGAAATACATGGTAAAATAGAATAACGCTATCAGATGAATCGTGAATAATATTACTGATAATATAATAAATGAATCATCAAATATCATATAATCCATACTGGAATATGGAATGATTGCTAATGCGATTAAAATGGATTTTAAATCATGTATTCTTATATTTGCTAGTGTAATTAGGGACAATATAATATCCAATACTGCAAAATACAGCACATCATTTCCCTGAGCAACCACTTGATAAAAGATATTTATAACAAACAATGTCATCATGACTAAATAAAATACTTGTTTGAGTGTTTGAATCTCTTGTTTAGGTAAATATTCCTCTGGTTTTAAAATGTGTATGTCTGTATTCTTAAGTTTTTGATATAAAACTCTTAATATTAATGTCATAATCAAAAAAATTGCTATCATTGCTAAATAAGTAATAATATAATTGTCCATAATCAACCTCTTTTGTTATAGTCTTTCTATCATTTGTAGGTGGAAATAACTTTTTTAACATATTCAAATATAATATTTAAAAAAATTGTAAAAAAAGGGGATTATAATGTTTTTTGTCCTCTGGTAATTGCAGTTATTCCTGTTTTTGTCATCTCCTTTATTCCGTATGGTCTTAAAAGGTCTATGAGTGCGTTTATCTTATCCGGTTTTCCCGTTATTTCTACCGTGATGGTTTTTGGGGTTACGTCTGCCACTTTTCCTCTGAAGATGTTTGTGTATTGTATGATTTCTGATTTGTCCTGTTCTGTCGGTGCGTGTATTTTAACCAGTGCCAGCTGTCTTCTTATTGTCTGGTCCGGTTTCATTTCACGTACCTTGATTACTTCTATTAGCTNNCTTTATAATCTGTTCGAGCGTCTTGCCATCGCCGTATGTCGTGATTGTCATTCGGGAAATGTGTTCCTCAGCCGTTTTTCCCACTGTAATGTTGTCTATGTTGAAGTCTCGTCTTGTAAAGAGTCCTGCTATTCTCTGCAGTACTCCCGTCTTGTTTTCAACGAGTATGCTGATTGTATGTTTGTTCTGTTTTGTCATATTAATCATTCCTCTTGCTTATATTCTCCAACAATTTTTGTAATCTTCTCACCCGGCGGAACCATTGGCAGCAGTTCTGACGAATCGATTTTAACTTCTATTACACGGGCTTCTCCTTGATCGAATGCTTCCATTATATTCTCTTTAAGCTTACCTATTTCTTCAACCGATACGGCATCTATTCCATAGGACTTTGCCAACTGTACAAAGTCCGGCGTAGGTGCCAGTTCTGTCTGGGATATCCTGTTGTTGTAGTATAACACCTGCCATTGATATACCATTCCAAGATACCTGTTGTTTAGGATGCATGTTACTATAGGTAAATCATACTCCTTTATCGTTGCAAGTTCCTGTGATACCATCTGGAATCCTCCGTCACCTGCAACCGCAAGTACATGTTCGTCGGGCTTTGCCACTTGTGCTCCTATAGCCGCCGGCAGGGCATAACCCATTGTTCCGAGTCCTCCACTTGAGATGAATGTTCGCGGATTTTTTGTTTTGAAGTAGTGTGCCATCCACATCTGGTTTTGACCCACGTCGGTCGTAACAATTGTTTCAGGGGTTATGGCTTCCATTATTTCCTTGATGCATTCCTGTGGCTTGAATGGTACGCATCCGAAGTTATATTTAGGCTTGTATGCCCATCTTTTGCTCACGATTTGCTTGGTCCAGTCACCGTGGTTGACTCCATCGATTTCGCCTATGAATTTTTCAAGTATTATCTTGGCGTTTCCAACTATAGGTATGTCTATGTCGACGTTCTTGCCGATTTCCGCCGGGTCTATATCTATCTGGATTTTCACGGCATCCGGTGCAAATTCAGATACCTTACCCGTTGTACGATCGGAGAATCTGCAGCCTATTGCTATCAGGCAGTCACAGTCGGTTACCGCATTGTTTGTTGATTCCAGTCCATGCATACCCAATAGTCCAAGTGACAGTTCATGGTCTTCAGGTATTGATCCTTTACCCATAAGGCTCGTGGCTACTGGAATGTTTGCCTTGGTTGCAAATTCAACCAATTCTTTGGATGCATCTGCAAGTATTACACCTCCACCTGCAAGGATGATGGGTTTTTTACAATTCAATATTGTTTGGATAGCCTTCGTTATCTGTCTTGGATTTCCATTAGTATTTGGCTTGTATCCCTGTATTTCCAGTTTTGCATCCATATCCTCATCCGTTACTTCATTTTGAAGCACGTCTTTTGGCAAATCTACAACTACAACTCCCTGTCTGCCGGTTGATGCTATGTGATATGCGGCATCTATTATTTTAGGCACATCACTTGAGTCTCTTGGCTGGAAATTCGTTTTTGTAATAGGCATGGTTATACCTATGGTATCTACCTCTTGGAATGCATCCGTTCCGATGATAGGTGTTCCGACCTGACCGGTCAATGCTATTACCGGGCTTGAATCCATTTGTGCGGTTGCAATACCGGTTACAAGGTTTGTTGCTCCCGGTCCTGATGTTGCGATGCATACACCCGTCTTTCCTGATGCCCTTGCATATCCGTCGGCTGCATGGGCTGCGGCCTGTTCATGTCTAACTAGTATGTGTTTTATGTCACAGTCATATATTGAATCATATAATGGTAGCAGTACCCCTCCGGGATAACCGAAGACTACATCTGTACCATTTTCCTTTAGTTTTTTCAGTAGTGCTTCACTTCCGTTCATTTTTTTTCTCCTATAAAATGATTGATAAAAATTATGGTTATTGTTTTTTTTCTTCCAATTAATAAGTGATTATATTTATATCGCTTCTTATTTATTACTTTTTAAGTGATTAAATGGAATCATGAAATTTTTAAAATTTAGTATTAACCCGCTTAAAGGTTGATTATCAGCTGAAAAATAGAAATGATGGGGGATTATAATGTTTTTTGTCCTCTGGTAATTGCTGTAGTCCCTGTTTTTGTCATCTCCTTTATTCCGTATGGTCTTAAAAGGTCTATGAGTGCGTTTATCTTGTCGGGATTTCCCGTTATTTCTACCGTGATGGTTTTTGGCGTAACGTCAGCAATCTTTCCTCTGAAGATGTTTGTGTATTGTATGATTTCTGATTTGTCCTCTTCTGTCGGTGCGTGTATTTTTACCAGTGCCAGCTGTCTTCTTATTGTCTGGTCCGGTTTCATTTCCCGTACCTTGATTACTTCTATTAGCTTGTTTAGTTGCTTTATAATCTGTTCGAGCGTCTTGTCGTCGCCGTATGTCGTAATCGTTATACGGGACATATTTTCAACCGAGGTTTTACCGACGCTGATGTTGTCTATGTTGAAGTCTCGTCTTGTAAAGAGTCCTGCTATTCTCTGCAGTACTCCCGTCTTGTTTTCTACAAGTATGCTTATCGTGTGCTTGTTGGTCATTTCTATTCCTCATCAAATGTCATTTTCATCTTGTCCAGACTTTGACCCGGAGGTACTATCGGCAATAGTTCTTCCCGGTCTATTGCCACATCTATCAGGGTAGCTTCCCTTGATTTGAACGCGTTTTCTATGCTTTCTCTCAGCTGACCCACTTTCTCGACTCTCTGGCCTTCAATTCCATAAGCGTCGGCCAGTTTTACGAAGTCCGGGGTTGCAGTCAGTTTCGTAGCATATACGTGGTCGTTGAAGAGCTTCTGTAGTTGTGCCACCATTCCAAGGTAACGGTTGTTCAGTATGCATACAACTACAGGTAGGTCGTTTTCCTTTATCGTTGCAAGCTCCTGTGATACCATTGCAAATCCACCATCTCCACATATTGCAAGTACATTTGCGTCAGGTTTTGCAAATTGTGCTCCCATAGCAGCCGGCAGTCCAAATCCCATTGTTCCGAGTCCTCCGCTTGAGATGAATGTCCGCGGATTTCTGGTCTTGTAGTAGTGTGCCATCCACATCTGGTTTTGGCCCACGTCGGTCGTCACTATAGTATCGGCAGTTACAGCTTCCATGATTTCCTTTATGCACTCCTGTGGCTTTAAAGGTATTTGCGTGTAGGATATGTTTTCTTCGTTGTCCCGTTTTTTTGCGATAAGTTCTTTTGTCCAGTTCGCATTGTCCGTTTTATCCATTTGGTTGATGAACTCTTCCAGGGTTATTTTTGCATCTCCAACTATTGGAATGTCGACGTGTATTGTTTTTCCTATCTCTGCAGGGTCAACGTCTATCTGTATAATCGTGGCATTAGGTGCAAATTTGGT
>MUZY01000156.1:0-863 GCA_003266065.1 Methanosphaera sp. rholeuAM130 | reverse complement strand
TATTGGTGGTTTGTATTCCATGCATTCCAATCATTCCAAGTGAGAGTTCATCATATTCTGATATTATCCCCTTTCCCATGAGTGTCGTTGCTATCGGAATGTTGGCTAGCTTTGCAAATTCGTAGAGCTGTTTACCACAGTCGCTTAGTATAGCTCCTCCACCTGCTACTATAATGGGTTTTTTTGATTGGTTGATTACGTTTATCGCCTTTTTGATCTGTTTGAGGTTGCCTTTTTTTGTCGGCTTGTATCCTGGAATGTCAGTGTTTATGGTTAATGAGCTTATATCTATTTCCTCTTCCAGTACGTTGCGGGGAAGGTCTATCACTACGGGTCCCGGTCTGCCTGTTGAAGCTATATAGAATGCCTTGTCAATGTCTTCGGCTATTCTTTTTGGACTTCTAGGTTGGAAGTTATGCTTTGATATGGGCATGGTTATTCCTATCGTATCTACTTCCTGGAACATGTCCGTACCTATAGCGGCGGTTGGAACCTGTCCGGTAAGTACTACGACCGGTGATGAGTCCATGTTCGCCGTTGCAACTCCTGTCGTCACGTTTGTTGCTCCAGGTCCTGAGGTAGCCAAACACACACCGACTCTACCGGATGCCCTTGCATATCCGTCCGCTGCATGGGCTGCAGCCTGTTCATGTCTTACAAGTATATGATTTATATCCGATTCGCATAGTGCGTCGTAGAATGGAAGCAGTACACCTCCAGGGTAACCGAAGATTGTATCCACTCCATTTTCCTTTAGTTTATCTATTAATAGTTTGCTACCTTTCATTTTAAAACACCTTGAAGTTTATATAATGTATATACATTTGTAGTTACTTTGAATTATATTTAATGATGATTTTCTA
>MUZY01000108.1 GCA_003266065.1 Methanosphaera sp. rholeuAM130 | reverse complement strand
TCTCTTCATTTTTATGGGCGATTACAGCACCATTTTACGCTAAAGGGTTAAGGGTAATAATAACTCCCATAATGGACGAAGCCAAGTTAAATCTAATCTCTAGGTTAAACTTTCAATTATCATTATTGGTACTGTTAAAAGTAATCATAAAAATAATTTCCAACATAAAGATGGTTAAATTAATAATTTCATTGTATAAAGAGTTGAAATAACGTGGATTTTTCAAAATATGTTGAATTGGATACGATAGTCTTGGAAAATAGGCGATTGGTTCCAATAGCCAGAATATCGGGGTATGGTCTTGAAGAGTCGTATCTATTTTTGGAATATACGGTAGTTGCATTTATAATTACTGAAGGGGATTTGACTTATTATGAAAATATCATGTTATCACAAGAGGATTATGAATTATTGAAGGATGATTTGCTATATTAAATAAAATGATTCTAAAAAAATAGTTTATGGATAATTTAATGAATAATTAAATTATTTGAATTGTGTAAAAAGAAATGGAAGCTTAAAGTTTTTTATATGCTACAGCAATATCTTCAGCTTTAAGAGTTTTTCTTCCACTTTCTTTTGCATTGTCTAAGGCTAGTTTTGCTATTACTTCAGCTTCTTGTTCTAAAAATTCTGATAGTTCTTCTTTAGCATCTTCACTAACTCTTTCAGCTCCACCTTTTTTGATTATTCTACCTAATGGAGTTAATGGTAATTCTCCCATGTTTTCACCTCATATAGTACTTTTTTTATCTTTTGAACTTTTTTATTGTATTTAATTACAATTTATTTTTATTTCAAAACTATTTTTTATTTAGCTAGTTGAAATTTACTATTTTATAATTTATATTTTTATATTTATATACCTTAGTATTAAAACTACTTATTTGTTCTTTATATTAGGTTATAAGTCTCAATAAATTGTTTTATTTAATACAAAGCTCATAGCTTTGATTATTCTTAAAATTAAGAATATTAATTATTTCAGTCTCTTTAAAGTAATTAACTATTAATTTTTAATACATTGACTTAATATTTTATTTTTTTTGAATTCATTTGATTAAATTATACTTTTTTTATTTCGAAAGAGGGCAAAAATTTAAAAAAAGTACATTTTAATAACTTCTTTATTAAAAATAAGTAAAATTGGGGGATTATTTAAGAAAAAAATGGTTATTCTTTCTTATTGATATTTGATATAATTTCTTTTGCTCTAGGTGAGTTAAGTGGAATGTGGAATTTTTTCTCTACAGATTCCCTGTAAATATTGTTCATTGAACAGAACGGTATAATTCTGCCGTCAGGAACTGCATAGTGAATAACACATCTGCTTACCCTATCCTGATCGAAGTTGAACGGATCCATGAAGTGCATACATGAAATCAATAGTGCATTGATATGGAAATCTCCAAGAGAACTGTAATCCTGTTTCAGGAATATGTTTTTAAGTAGTTTTGTAACATTGATGTATGATGGAGATTTATCGGTGTCAACTGTTTTAGGTAATTCCTTGATTGCTCTTGCAACAGTCTTTGTTTTAGACAACCTTGTATTTCTTGATACATCGGGTATGCTTTTTTCTATTAGATTTATGAATTTATCCACATCAATAAATTCGGTGATAGGAATAACCGTACCGTCATCTTCCTTAAACACGTAAGTTCCAACACCGCAATGTTCATGACAGGTCAAAGTAACTTCCGCATCATTATCGCTCATGGCAGCTATCAGATCCGATACCGGTGCAACCGTAGAAGCTGAATAAAATGCATTACGTGGAATCATACCGTCGGTTTGAACTTCAACTTCCCTCATCACGTCATCAATGGTAATGCGCTGTTCTTCTACTTTATCTGATGGCGTACGGCCTGCAAATGAAACTGGCTGGAAGTTTATTCCCCTGATGATGTCGATGTTGTCCAATGCGAATTTGATAATTCCACCAATTTGATCGTCATTGATGCCCGTAACCAGAGTAGGTACTAATACTATTCCTAAACCGGCTTTTCTACAATTTTCAATGGCTTCAATTTTCTTGTCAAGGATATCCGCTGCCCTTGTTTTGATGTAAGGTTCGGATGTAATGCCGTCAAACTGCAGATACACTGTATTGAGACCTGCTGCCTTAAGTTCTTTAGCAAGGTTTTCATTATTTGCCAATGCTATACCGTTTGTAGCTATTTGCGTATGTGTAAATCCTTCCTCTTTCGCTATTTTTATAAGATCTACAATATCTTTTCTTACGGTAGGTTCTCCACCTGAATATTGAATGGCAGGTGTAGGAACAGGCCTGTTTTTTCGGAGGTTTTTCAGCATTTGTCTGATTTCATCTTGTGAAGGTTCATATAATGTACCGGAAGCAGCAGCATTTGCAAAACAAATCGGACAGCTTAAGTTACATCTGTTGGTCACATCAATTAAACCTAATACTGTCTGGCTGTTGTGGTATTCACATAAACCGCAGTTGGATGGGCAGAAACCATTTTCAGCTTCGCTTAAATTATCCAACTTATGCGGTTCGGCTCCATATTTTACCGCTTTTTCGTATTCATCTGCATCATGCCAGTACGTATGTTTAAAAGTTCCATGTTCTGGACATGTTTTTTCAATGTATACCTGATTGTTTTCAATATATACCTCAGCATCCAAGGTTTTTAAACATTCAGGACATAAACTTTTGGTTTGGGATATAGTTTTTATCTCAATCACCCCTTTTGTTCAAAAAAATATATTCTTTCATTATGAATAAAAATTATAATTTTCCAAGTTTGTAATGATTTATTTATATATATAATTTATATTTGTTTCATGATAATAATATACTTTTATTTTTTTCTTATTCGAATTGTCTAATTTAAAATTATTTCCTTTTGATTTTTTTAGGTTAAATTTTGAAAATATCCCTATCTTTTAACGAGATACTTCATAATTTTTTCTTTAGAGTTTAACAAAGAATTAATATTAAAAGATTCAAATAGAATAATATCAATTATTGGGACGTTAAATAAATGGATATATTAATGGTGGTATGTTATTCTATATACTTTATGATACCTGCATATTTGGCTAATGGTTCTGCATTGGTATTCGGCGGTGGAACTCCATTGGATTTCGGTAAAAACGCTTGGGATAATCGTAGATTAATCGGTGATGGGGTAACCTGGAGAGGTACCATCGGAGCAGGTTTATTCGGTACATTAATCGGTGGATTACTGGGATATTTATCAACTATCGGCATTTGTTCATCCTATTTTAATTTGATGACTAGCAATCTGACAGGTATTGCAAATCCCATTGTTCAAGGATTGATGGTTGGTTTTTTATTGGGATTTGGAGCATTAATCGGTGATGCTATCGGTAGCTTTATAAAAAGAAGATTGAATTTCGAAAGGGGAAAGGCAGTACCACTGCTTGATCAATTGGACTTCGTAGTGGTGGCATTGATATTTGCTTCACTTATAGTGGATATCAGCTGGGAAATGGTGATATGCATATTAATTTTAAGCGTATTCTTCCATCTTGGAGCCAACATATTTGCTTATGCAATACACCTAAAGGACGTATGGTATTAGAATCCATTTTTTCTATTTTTTTGTTGTTTGGTTGAATGTCCTCATTTCTTCAGAAGTTGAATGTCTTTATACGTATGTTCATCCAGATACATCTGTACACATCCAAGAGTCGGACTGACATTTAACGAATCGTCATTCAAATAATCGTTTAGGGAGGTTACATTCAATCCTAATCTTTCCGCTGCCTTTTTACATATGTCTGCATTAGCATAGTTTGTTATTACAACATCCTCTAACTTATGGTGGGAGTGAACTTTTTCTAATGCTTCGGTTATTTGTTCAATCTGCTTTTTTTCAACAAATCGTGCAATGTTTACAATTTCTTCATCATTCAACATGTCCAAATCGGCACATACTACTCTTGATAAGCGTCTTTTGCATGATGTGGCGCTTTTGTCTTCACGGTCACTTGTTGTGCAGGTGTATTCGTTTCTGGTTATATTCTTAAGTATGAGATGTACATCCGCGGTGGTTGCAAATAATTCACTACTGACGGTTGCCGTCTTGTTGCGTACGGGTATCTTATGGGTTATTGTAGCTACGTTTGTCCTGAGCATCCCTGTATATACTAATTCTCCGCTGCACAGTCTTTCCAAATCGCTATGTCCAATGCTGGTTTCCTTGGCATTTTTTATTGGGATAATGTCGGTTGTAGTTGTTCCCATATCCATGAAAATGCAGTTGCCGTTAATTTTTGAAATCAGGTGTGATGTAGCTATCCAATTGGCGGCTGCTGCTTCCAATGGGTGATTTTTAACGTAATCATAATCTTTCAGGCCATTGAATGTCACGAACTTAACGGTAGAATCGTTGAAAACCTTTGTCACCTTACTTGTTATGTCATATATTCCTTCTTTTTTTGATTTGTATCCGTCGGATAATTCCGCTGTTGTGGTTGCAATCACCGCGTCTACATGGAATTCTTTTTTAAAATCCTTTAGGCAATCTTCCAGTTCATCTTTTTTTTCCCACATCGGAAGGTACTGTTTTGTTGATTTAAGGAGGGTTATCTCGTCGTCATTTATTTGGTAAATGCAGCAATCCGTATTTGCCCCTCCAATGTCTAATCCCATTATTGTTAATTCATTTTTCATTGTAAAATTCTCCTTCATCATTAAAAGTTATTTCTTCCATTTTTTTATTGTGGATGATGCTTTCTATCAGGTATTCGGTTAGGTTTTTATTTGATATTTTGCCAAGTACTATGTAGGGGGTTGTAATTCTGGAGTTTATTTCCACAAAGTAGATGTCTTTGTCGTCTATGATGTAATCTATTCCTACAAATCCCTTAAGTCCAGGTATTGATTTTATGATTTTGCAGGATATCTCTTTAATCCTATTTTCCAGAGGATGCTTTATGGGGCTTACGCATCCTTTGTATGACATTCTGTTTTCATAATTTCTGATTATTTGGCTGTTGATGCTTAGGATGTTGACGTCTTTCGTGTTTATTATTGCACTTATGCTTATGGGGGTTCCGTTCACGAATTTTTGTATTAGCATTTTTTTGATGTTACTCTTTTGATAGATTTTTATAATGTCTTCAAGTTCATCCTTTTTTATGCTGTAGATATAATTGCTTGACGTGTAGTTATCTGGTTTGCAAATGATGTGATTATACTTTACTTTATCATTGATTAAATTGATATCATAGTGGGACGTATCAATAATGATTGACGGTATCTTCAATATATCTTCTGGAGTCTTTTGATATGTTAAAATTTTACTACAACATGTATATGAAGCAGAACTATTTGATGTCAATAGATTTACGTTGTTCTTTTCAAGAATTTTTGTAATCTTATACTGGATTAAATCATCCTCTGGGGCTACAAATAAACAGAAATCGTAATTCGATGAATTTTTAGCAAGCCAATTAAACAAATCCTCTTTGAGGGTTATCTTGTTGGATTTTTTCACGGAATCAATATTTAAATTATCCATTAACAGGTAATCTACATCATAGGACAAATATTCCAAGTCTTCCAATAAACGTTTTAATATTTCAAAGCCTTCGGACATTAAATTATTATTGCCGACGCACGTTGAATATTCAAAGATTAATGTTTTCATAATAAGCACAAAAAAAGTAATTATCGGTATATGTTTCCAATTGCTTGGAAATTGATACCTTCTTTTCTAAATTCATCAGCATCCAATATTGGCCTTGTGGAAATAATAAATTTATTGGGCAACATGTCGGCCTTCAAATCCTTATATAAATCATGATCCGTCATCAGTATTACACAGTCACACTTCAAGGCATCCGGATAGGATATTGATTCAACGTCATAGCTTTCTATTATCTCACTTGAAACATGGGGATCATTTACGTAAACATCAAAGTCATAACTTTCAAGTAGTTTAATCAAGTCAATGCTGGGACTTTCGCGAATGTCATCAACATTTCCCTTATAGGCCATTCCAAGAATGCCGACCGAATAATCCTCTTTATCGGTCTTGTATTTCAACAGTAACTCCAATACATGTTCAGGCATGTAATTGTTTATTGCACGTGAAGCATCCAAAAGTCTTGTTTTCACATCATATTTTCTTCCCAACTCTATTAGGAAGTACGGATCAACGGGTATGCAGTGGCCGCCGACACCCGGACCGGGGGTGTGGATATTTACTCTCGGATGATAATTTGCCGAATTGATTACCTCATTTACGTCAACGTCGATCTTCTCACATAACAATGCAAACTCATTGGCAAGTGCTATGTTAACGTCACGGTACGTATTTTCCATTAACTTTACCATCTCGGCACTGGTCATGTTTTTCACGATGATTATATCTCCCTCGGTTATGTATGAGTATAATTGACTGGCCATATCTGCACTTTCTTGATTATATCCCCCTACGATACGGGTATTGTGAGTCATCTCATATATCGTATTGTTGGGAAGTGCCCTTTCAGGACTATATGCCAGATGGAAATCTTTTCCACAGATTAATCCGGATTCTTCCAGTATGTCCTTGACTACATTTGTTCCGGTTTCGGGAGGGACGGTACTTTCAATAATAACAAGATTGCCTTTGTTTAAGCCATGGGATATGCTTTTGCATGCGGATATCACATAAGATAAATCGGCATTCTTCTTGTCATCTATAGGCGTGGGCACGATAACAATAAGTATATCTGCCAATCTTGCTGCTTCCTCCAAATCGGTTGTAGCCTTCAATTTATCGTTTTCAACAACTTTTTTAACCAATTCATCAAGTCCCGGTTCTTTGAATGAACAAATTCCCTTATTGATCTTATCAACATTGTCCGGATTAATGTCCGCACCGATAACTTCTAAGTCATTACTTGCCAGAATGGCCGCTGTTGGAAGACCGATATGACCTAAACCATAAATGGCTATTTTCTTATCATTCAAATACATCGTAATTTGCTCCTTGTTCTATATCAATTGAAAATTCTTTATAACCAAGAGTAACTATTATCTATATTAAAGTATAGTTTAAGTAATATTTATTAATATTCTGCATTCTCATTAATTAAATATCACTCGTCTATGGAAAATTCCCTGACTACTATGTCCATATTTTCCAACTTCAAATCATCCTCTATATACACTGGCCTTCCGCCGTCAAATACCTCTTCGATAATATGTCCCCTATGCAGCGATTCAAAATCATTTACAGTAATGTCCTCCGAGACGTGTTTCATGTAATATCCTTTGAAGTCCGTAATTTCATCGGCGGATGTAATGTTCAATGAATCTTCATCATAATACTTTTTTATGATGTTGTAAATTTTCGCGGAAGATTTTCCATCGCCGTATGGGTTCGGGGCATTGCTCATCCTATTATATATATTCTCATCGTCAAGTACCATGTTGATGTTTCTGCTGATTTCATTGCTCGTGGTTCCTGCAAGTATATTGGCTCCNNGCCTCTTCCTGCAATCCTCCGGAATCGGTTAGGATTAATTTGCTGTGCAGTACAAGGTACAAAAAGTCCAAATAGCCCAACGGTTTTGTAATTTGTATGTTGTCGCAATTTGCCAAGGCATCATATAGGTCAAGATTTATCAATGACTTTTTTGTGTGGGGATGCATTGGAAATACGATATTCTCGTCAATATCAATCAGAGCATCTACAATACTTCTCAATCTATCCTCATCATCAACGTTTTCGGCTCTGTGCATGGTCAATGTTATATATTCATCGAACAATAACTCATCTTTAATCGTGGCCTTTTCTTCGGCTATGTCCTTATGCCTAAAGCATGCATCGACTATGGTGTTTCCGGTAATGTGAATGTCCTTGTGATTGAATCCCTCATTCTGTAGGTTTAATGCGGTTTCTTTGGTGGGTACGAAGAATAACTTGGTGCAGTTGTCTGCAAGAATTCTATTGGTTTCTTCAGGCATATTCTTATCAAATGACCTTAGCCCGGATTCAACATGTCCAACGGGTATTTTCAATTTGTTTGCAGCTAAACTGCCGGCCAGTACCGCATTGGTATCTCCTTGAACCAATACTATATCCACGTTTTCTTTAGTTAATATTTCCTCTAACTCTGCAATGATGATACTAATCTGCTTTAGGGCAGTATTGGATCCTATACCAATGTTGTAGTCGGGCAACTGAAGCTTTAAATCTATAAAGAATTGCCTTGACATTTCACTATCGTAATGTTGGCCTGTATGTATCAGGATACATTCGGAATTGTTTTTTTTAATCTGGTCAATGACGGGTGCCATCTTAATAATTTCTGGTCTGGTTCCAAGAATTACAGCTATCTTCATCTTTCAATCCCCACTTAATAATTTAATCAGAACATTATCTGCCTGTTTGTAATGTTCATATGAAAGGCATTGTTTGTATAAAACATTAACCAATTTCTCTTTAGGATAATCGTATTCCTTAAATTTGATATTGGTATACTGCATATCGCTTAAGATCAATCCATTGGCTGGAGCAGGTGTTAGGCGTATGAATGGACGTTGTTCTACCGGTTTGAACAATTCATCGATTACACTAACTTCAAATTCGCCACGTGCAATCTTAAGAATTGCGGTTATCATCTTACGAACCATATTCCATAAGAAACTTTTGCCGACAACGGTAAATATAATGACGTTTCCATCTTTTTTAACGGACATGTCATATATTTCACGATTGGGATTTTTTTCGTTCTTCTTGGAGAAGTTCCTGAAGTTATGTTCACCAATAAACAGTGGAATGCACTCTTCTATCTTATCAAAATCAATATTGTCATGGGACTCTATCGGTTGTACGTATGTGTATGTTCTGTATTCAGGAAATCTAACTTTAAATCCATATGGAACACGGGCTTCACCAATAATCTTTATGTCGTCCGGTAATAATCCATTAATCTTATTGATATATACATCGCCATCCGTTATAAATGAGATTACATTACCTGTTGAATGAACGCCCTTGTCGGTTCTTCCGGCTACCGAATAATGTGCCGTCCACGTGTCTTCTATCAGATTGCACTCTTTGAGTGCTTTGATAATTTCTCCTTCAACAGTTCTGTAGTTTGGTTGTCTTTGATATCCATGAAAATCAGTACCAATATATGCTATTTTCAATGCTACTCTTCTCAATTTAATACAAACCTTTCAATATTTACATTAATATATGTTTTTAGGTAGATATTAGTTTTAAGATTTTGATAGTTAAAGACTTAAACAATAATCTCAATAACTAATAATATATATGATTAATAGATAAAAGGTTTGATAACATGATAATAATACCTGCAGTTGATATAAAAAATTCTAAATGCGTACAGTTAGTTCAAGGAGAACCGGGAACTGAACAGGTCATAATAGATAATCCTGCTGATGTGGCAGTTAAATGGATCAATAAAGGAGCAAAAAGATTACATATTGTGGATTTGGATGGTGCATTGGGAAGCGGTGAAAATATCACTATAGTCGAAGAGATTGTTGAAAAGTCAACTGTTCCGACACAGATGGGTGGTGGAATACGTTCAATTGACGATGCCCGTAAGTTATTGGATGTGGGCATTGATACGGTAATTATAGGAACTATGGCAATAGAGAATCCGGATATTGTCGAACAATTGTCCCAAGAATATTCCAAGGACAGGGTTTGCGTATCCCTGGACAGCAAGAACAATAAGGTAGTTACCCATGGATGGACAAGATATACTGACAAAACGCCACTGGAATATGCAAAGATATTTGAAGAAAAGGGGGCAGGCTCCATACTCTTTACAAACGTCGATGTGGAAGGATTGCTCAACGGCATTAATTTGGATGTTGCAAAAAACTTAATATCAAACATAGACATACCTGTAATATACTCGGGCGGAATAACGTCCATTGAAGATATTAAGAATCTTAAAAAAATCAATACGGAATATGTTGTTATAGGTTCTGCATTGTATAAGGGATTACTGGAATTTGAGGAATTGCTCGAATATCAGGATTAGCTTATTTGAGAGCATTAATCGGATTATCGAAAAAACGTGGATTATCGAAAAACTAATGATTGACATTTGGGGGGAATAACTATTAAGGTAATGGCAACAGGTACATTTGACATAATACATCCGGGTCATGGATTTTATCTGGAAAAAGCAAAGAAACTGGGTGGTGAAGATTCTGTACTGATGGTTGTAATAGCAACAGATAAAACAGTGGAAAAACACAAAAGAGTACCTATAATGAGTCAAGAACAGAGATTGGAAATGATTCAACTATTAAAACCTGTAGATGAGGCATATATTGGCTCCGAAGAAGATCCATTTGAAATCGTTCGAGAAAAATCCCCCGACATAATAGCTATAGGACCCGATCAGGACTTCAATATCGATAGTCTGCAGGAAAAATTGTTGTCCATGGGATTAAATGCTAAAGTTGTTAAAATAACTGATTATAAGAAGTTTGAACTGGACAGTAGCTGTAAAATAATAAGGAAGATAAAAAATACTCATTTTTCAGAAAAAGTATTTAAGGACTGTGAATGAGAGTGTGTCGCCAAGTTATCCTGATTTGAAAGTAATGGAAATCCGACTGAAAATAAATATTCCAGAAAAAGTGGTATGCTTTATTCAGAAAATGTCTTCACACCTTTGTTGAGTGATAAATAGGATAATTTAGATTAATTTTTTTATTTAAAAGGGTGGAGTTATTATTTTTTATTACTCCTATAGTCATTGATAAAATTAATATACTATTTTAAATATACCTATTAATAGTATAATTTTTTAGATAAATCAGAGGAGGTATAAGTCATGGTGTCAAAACAATATTATGATATCTTATTAAAAATCACCGATGTAATGGAAGAAAAAGGTGGAGGAATAATATACATACGCAATGAACCGGATTGTTATACGATAGGTACTCGTTATTATGATGAAGAAATAGCCAAATACTTGGATGATAATGTTCATAACTGGTCCGGAGAAGAATCCACACTTAAAAAGAAATCTAAAAAACGATCCAAAAAACAAGATAAAATAGAAGAATTGTATTATTTATGGAAACTAAGCTTTGATGAATAATTTTTCTTCACCACTTTTTTTATTTACTAATTTTTCAATACTGTTTTTTTATGAAACAAGTTTTAAAATTTTTAAAAGATAGTTAAAAACATGTATTATTTATTTTCTAAATAATTAAATATTTCCTATTTCAAATAAAATATTATACTATTTTAACAATGATTTCTATGATGGATAAAATATATGAAAAGTCATTAAATGATGATATAACTTTTGATGATGCATTGGATTTGGTCTGCAATGCCAATCAATTCGAGTTATTTGACACGGCAGATAAATTGCGTCAGGACATTGTGGGTGATAAAGTAACTTATGTGGTAAATAAGGCCATAGATATCACAGATAACTGCATTATAGGCTGTAAATTCTGTTCATTTAGAAATCATGAAAATTACTTCATGACTACTGAGGAAATTCTCAAGAGCATTTCACAGGCAAAATCTGTAGGTGCAACTGAAATATGCTTGTTCGGCGGAATAAATAGGACTATGGATGTGGATTATTATTATAATCTAATCAGAACAATCAAAGACAATTATGATATAAGTTTGCATGCACTGTCTCCGGCAGAAATATATCAAACGGCGATTAATTCCAACATGGAAACATCTGATGTTTTGAAAACATTAAAAGAAGCCGGGATGGATACTATGACGGGTGCATCGGCTGAGATACTTGTGGATTCCGTCAGAGATAAGATCTGTCCGAATAAGTTATCCACGGCCGATTGGGTGAGGATTATCAAGGAGGCTCATGAACTTCAAATTCCAACTACTTCCACAATTATGTATGGTAGCGTGGAAAGTTGGGCAGATAGGATAGAACACCTTTTTATAATCAAACGGATACAGGAGCAAAGCGGTGGATTTACGGAGTTTGTTCCGATGACATTTCTTGGAGAGAATAATGAATTGGGAAAAGTATGTCACGGTGCTACCGGAATAGAGGATTTGAAGATGCATGCAATATCACGTATAATTTTGGGTCGTACATTGCCCAATATTCAGGTGTCCTGGGTAAAATTGGATCTTAGAATGACTCAAGTGGCACTTAACTGTGGAGCAAACGATATAGGGGGAACTATGATAGAAGATAAGATATCCACGGCCGCCGGCGGAGGCTTTGGAGGTTATTT
>MUZY01000173.1 GCA_003266065.1 Methanosphaera sp. rholeuAM130 | reverse complement strand
TTGATTCCGGAGGGTATCTCATTGCCTGTATACTTGTTTGCCCGCTGAGTTTGTCTACCGTTCAAATTATAGAGGGGGGAGTCACGGTCAATCAATTCATCATCGTATGGATCCTTTTTTCTTGCCTTTTGAGGTGACATCTCATACATCTGCAGCGGCGTGTGTCCATTTTTAAAAATCAGGTTCGTAATAAGAACACCGCCCTCCGGTATCAATGCTACTTTCATGGTAATTCATCCCCAATAGTGTTTAATGTGAATATGTGTTTATAATTGTTTTCAAATGCCGTCGTTGAAGTTATCCTATAGAAATCGTCAAAGTTCCCAATTAGTATTCTGTATAATAATTTCTTTATAGTCGTAAATATTTATAAGTGTTTTTTGACGGCAAAAGAGTTTTGGTAAATTGCTACATAACCACTATAAAATATTGCGGTTGTGCTTCAACCCGAAAAAGTCATCGTTTCAACACACGTAAAATGCAGACTTCAAATTACATGCCCATTAAAGATGTCCAAAAGCTTTGCCCCATACCACTAAAAATATTAACCTAGTTAAATAGAAATATATATAAAGTGAATTTATGAAAAATTCATTATGAATTTAAAAAACAGTTTATTCTACCCGTAACATGAGGTAGATAAATTGGATATGTTTATTTGATATTTTATTAAAAGAAATATTAATTTGGAGGTAAAAAATAAATGTCAATGACAATGAGTGAAAAAATACTCGCAAAGGCTTCAGGAAACGATAAGGTTGAAGCCGGAGATATAATCATGGCAGACATTGACGTTGCCATGGTTCATGACCTGACGGGTCCATTAACCCTACAGTCACTAGAGCAGATAAATACTGACAAGGTATGGGATCCCGATAAGATAGTGATACCGTTCGATCATCAAGTACCGGCAGATTCTCTTGATGCTGCAAAAAATCATCAGATAATGAGAGAATTTGTTAAAGAACAAGGAATCAAAAACTTTTATGACGTGTATGAAGGTGTATGTCATCAGGTAGTACCTGAAAAGGGACACGCATTACCTGGAACAGTTATAGTTGGTAGTGACTCACATACCTGTACAAATGGTGCGTTAGGAGCATTTTCAACAGGTATAGGTTCAA
>MUZY01000200.1 GCA_003266065.1 Methanosphaera sp. rholeuAM130 | reverse complement strand
CCGGACTTCTGCATGTGTCCTGACGGATTGCTATCGGCACTTAGAATAGTAAGGACAATACAGATTCATGGAAAACTTTCAGAGCAACTGGACAAGATTGAAAACTATCCGACACTGCGTGAAAAAGTAACATGCGATAACGACAAAAAGGAAGAAGTCATGAAAATCGTGGAAAAGGACTTCGAAAAGGAATTCACGGATATCAAAGATACGTTAACCATAGATGGTGTAAGATTAAGCTTCAATGACAACAGTTGGGTACTCATCAGGCCATCGGGTACGGAACCCTACATTAGAATAACGGCAGAAGCAAAAACACAAGAAGACTTGGATAAAATCAATGAAATATCACAGAACTTCTTGAAAAGATTAACATGAACTCCTTAAAACAATTCATGTAATCATGAACTCCCCCACTCATTTTTTTTGGATTTTGGACTCTCCGGACTTGATTAATATTTCCGAAGTTTAAACATTTCACATTGAAATACATTTCCACAAAAGCTACAAATTAAAAATAATAAATATGTTGAAAAACATACAATATACTAATAAATTAAAAATAACCAAATACAAATTATAGGTGAAATTTAATGAAAGCAATCATACTTACAGCAGGTGAAGGAACTAGAATGCGTCCATTAACCACGACAAGACCGAAAACCATGCTTATTACCGGCGGAAAACCTTTAATACAATACAATATAGAATCACTACGAGATGCAGGAATTAAAGACATAACCTTGGTTGTGGGATATAAAAAAGAAGTAATAGAAGATTACTTCGGTGACGGTAGCAAATTCGGAGTAAAAATTAACTATGCAGTTCAGGATGGACAGCTTGGTACAGCACATGCTATAGGCAGTGCCGAAAAATTCATTGACGAAAGCTTCATAGTACTCAACGGAGACATAATTGTCAGTTATGATCTTATCAGAAATCTGATTGAAAAATATGCTACCAGGACAAGCAACAATGTCAAGGCCGTTATGACACTCATTGCCGTAGACGACCCATCAAGCTATGGCATTGTATCCATGGAAAATGATAAGATTACGGGAATTATTGAAAAACCGCCGGAAGGTGAAGCACCAAGCAACCTCGCCAATGCAGGAATATACCTTTTCAGTACTGAAATATTCGATGCAATACGCAAAACTGGAAAATCCGAACGTGGTGAATATGAAATAACGGATTCACTCGCCATTGAACTGGATGAAGGATGGGAAATACTTGGATTGATATCCAATGAACATTGGATGGACGTTGGAAGACCATGGGAATTGCTTCGCTGCAATCATGACTTCCTGGAAAATATGGAAGAAAGCATTGAAGGTGAAATTGAAAATTACGTTACGATAGAGGGATCCATCCATCTGGGCAAAAACAGCATAATTCGTTCCGGCTGTTATATCCAGGGACCTGTATTCATAGGGGAAAACTGCGATGTGGGACCGAATACATATATCAGACCATATACCTGCCTATGCAATAAAGTCAGTGTAGGAAATGCCGTTGAGATTAAAAACAGTATAATCATGGACAATACCAACGTCAACCACTTGTCCTATGTTGGAGATTCCGTTATAGGCGTTAACTGTAATCTCGGTGCCGGTACTAACCTGGCAAACCTTAGATTCGACGATAAACACGTGAAAGTTACCGTTAAAGGCGAACGTGTGGATTCCGGATTAAGAAAGTTAGGGGCCATCTTCGGTGATGGAGTAAAGACAGGTATCAATACCAGCGTAAATCCGGGTGTAAAAATAGGAAACGGATCATATATCGATGCAGGTTGCGTAATCTTTGAGGACGTAGAATGCAATTGTTACGTAAAAAGCGAAGGTAACTTAAGCTTTAAAAAACTTACAAAAGATAAAAAAGAATAAAAATAACTACTTACCCCCTTTTTATTTAATTTTTAGACATTATCCGAAAATTTACTTTAAACTCCTTTCTTTAAGAATCATCCGACATAATCCCGTATAATGGTGGTTGTCGTGTTGTTTTCCGTTTTTGTTGTTATGTTCATATTTCTACAGTCTTCGGCATCTATCGTTATGTAATGTGAATGATTCATCGCCTTATTGTTTTCCGTCACGTCCCTATAGCTAATGTATTTATTAAAGTCCGCATTTTCATTTATGTCATCGATTATTTCCATTCCGTTGGTTGAAAATGCCAGCGTTATTATCATCAGCACCACAAGAAATGTCGTTGCAGCATAATCTTTTTTTGAGTCGTTTTCCAGATAATTCTTTGGTCCGGTAAACGTGGTGTTCTTGATTGGATATAACAATTTACATCCCTCCTTTGACAAGAGCGATATGAATATCGTTGACGTGTATCCTATCATCAGGGGTACTGTTACGTTTGGATATTCAAGGGTAAATGCCATCATAGGAATGTAAATCAACAGTGTGTGCTTATAGTTTTGAGGCAAAAGCAGGTTTATTTGCGTTGCCGTTATGGATATCAATATTCCCAGATACAGGTTGGGCAGCTGCAGCATGTATGACATTATCGAGTACAGTATTACTGCGGTTAATGCTTCGTTTATTTTAGTCATGTTATTATCTCCATGGAATAGTCATCTCGTTATGTAGTATATTGTCCGGTACATCAATAATGTAAACCATAATGTATTTACCAGGTAGTTGGTTATGCTTAACTGCAACCTTAAAAAGAGGAAGAAGACAAGTAGCGATAACACCAAAAGCAATGGATATGTTACGTTTATGCTTTGGGATCGGTTATTGTAGTATTCCTCATTCAATATGACGAATTTTTTCAGGAATTCCCCATCTATGAATTCCTTATCCTCGCATATATTAGCTACCAGATGGATGTTCCCATCTTCTTCAAGTTCCTTATAATAGGGCAGTTCCCGTTTGCCCAACTGTTCGAATGAATCAACGTATATCCTCAACTCATTATCCGCCGTTTTTTCCTGAATTTCCTCTATGAGTTTACTTATCGTTTTGCCTTTTACGGTCGCTTCATGGTCAAGCTTTTTGAGCATTGACTCGAATGCGGTTTTTCCCTTTTTAGGTGTTGATATATAGATGGTCGTTATGTTATTATCTCGTTTTTTATAGTACTTGTGTAAATCTTCATTATAGAGTAGTACATTATTATGTTTTTCCAGTTGTTTGTTAATTTCTGCAATCATAATTTACATTTAATGATATTGTTTTTCTTTCGATAATATGCATTATTCTGAATTTTCATTCAAAGCACCTTAAGGTCATATTTTTTCCTCTGATATTCACCACTTTCTTCTGTTCCAAGATACTTCAGGTAGATTCGATCATCAGGATTCACATTTTCAAACAATTCCCTTAATTCTACGCTTTCCCATACGCAAAACGTTTTATCTTCCGTTCTGATTTTATAAATCCTACTGCCGTACTTTCCGATATTGCCCGTTATTTCTATGAATACACCTTCTATCGATTCATTTTCCTCCGGTTTCCAGAATTCCTCATTATTCTTCATCATTTATCCTCCTTTCAACGTTGAATATTTTCATACTATAACCGTTACTTGTCTTTTTAAGTCCATTATATGTTATCCTTAAATAGTCGTTTATTTCAACTTCATCCATAAGTTCATCCAAATGGGTACATCCGAATACCTTCACCTTTTTGTTCTCACTCGTTAAAAGTACGTAAATGTTTATTATAAAATTCCCTTCGGATTTTGTAACGGATATCAGTTTACCCTCTATTTTATCACCAATTTCGGGATTCCAATTGTTTCTTTGTATGGTTTCCCATTTGCTATTTTTCAAGATTGTTTTTTTGAACCTTTCTTTAATATAATCCCCTCCATATAACAAATGAATCTTTGATTTATTTTAATTGGAAAACTGATGCTTCAATTTCCATTACACTATTTGTCCAAAGGTAGACAGCTGATGAAAATGACAGTAAAGGAAACATACTTCCTTTAAGTTGAAAATGACTGAAAAAAGAAACAAGAACCGGAAGATACAATTAAATAAAATACCAATAAAATCCAAAATTATTGAAAAAAATCCATATCAGTATTTTAAGAAGTGATAAAAAGCTTATATACTACATCAATACAAAATAGATTATGTAAAGATATATTTCAATATTTGAACAGTTACATTACTAAAAAAAATAAGTATTATTGACAAG
>MUZY01000176.1:4605-4984 GCA_003266065.1 Methanosphaera sp. rholeuAM130 | reverse complement strand
AAGATGTATTCTTCTTTTTCTGTTGGGTCGAATGGGTCGTAACCTGTTGCTACTACTATTGTACCAACTTCAATTTCCACGAGTTCTGGTTCCATGTCGTGGTTAATACAACCTTTTTCACAAGCTTTGTCACATAAGTGACAGTTAATACAGTAGTCTTTGTCGATAGTTGCTACAAGAGGTACTGCCTGTGGGAATGGAATGTAAGCTGCCTTTACCATACCTGTTCCTTCGTCGAAGTAGTTTGGTATTTCGATTGGACAAGCTTCTTGACATAATCCACAACCTGTACAGGTAGCTTCGTCAACGTATCTTGCTTTTTTCTCTACTGTTACTGTGAAGTTACCGATGTATCCGTCTACATCTTTTACTTCTGAGT
>MUZY01000176.1:1685-4503 GCA_003266065.1 Methanosphaera sp. rholeuAM130 | reverse complement strand
TGTCTTTTACGCCTACTTTTTCAGCGGTTAATGCGTTTAGTAATCTGGTTTTTGCACAACCCATTCTTACTAAATCTTTAGCTTTTTCTGTTGCTCCTGCAGGGTCGTCTCCGTGTACCCATGAGTCTTGTTCTCTTAAGTTTACGAAGTCGAATAGGTATTCGTTTAAACCTGCTTCTTTAACAGCTCTTCTGAATGTAGGTTCGTGTAAACGAGGACTACATGCTGCTACTACTACTCTGTTTAAGTTTAAATCTTTAATATCGTCTTGTATGAGTTTTTGTCCTGGGTCTGAACACATGTATTTGTATTCACGTGCTACTACAACATCTGGAAGTGTTTCTGCATATTCTTTTACGGCTACACAGTCTACTACTCCACCGATGTTTACTCCGCAGTGACAAACGTATACTCCCATACGTATTTCTTCATTTTCTGCCAAGTTAAATCACCTATTTAGTAAAGATTATTATCTTTTAAAATTTTAAGTTTAAAAAATTGTTGTTAATTAGTTAAAAATTTAACAAGTTATATCCTATGCTTTAATATAACTGGATTATGATATATAAAGTTTATTAATGTTCGTATGAAAACGAATTATAACGTTCGTATATTATCAAAAAAAAGTGGGGGACAAAAAAATGAAACATCATGTAACGGTCAGAATTATCTGCGTTCTTGTACCGATATATGCATTTCTTGTACCCGTAACTACTTCAATGGTATGATTGCCCTTTTTCAAGTCGATTGGAACCCTGAAACTTATGTTTACCGTGCCGTTGACGATTGCATAAACCTGCGTTTTTCCGTTATCATTGGTGTAGGTTACCCCGTCTATTTTGATTATGGCATCGGATAGCCCGCATACGCTATGGTTATACTCATCAAGAAGTCCTCCCCTGATGGTGGCAGTTCTGTTCTGTCTGGCCGTAATGTCGGTCAGATTGAAGTGTGCCTGCGTTTTGTTTAGAGAAAAATACGTCTTGTTTTCAAGCCGGGTATATGTCATCTCGGAGTATACCGCCGTCAGCTTGTTTGGCTTTGCACTCCATCCGTCGGGTATCGTGAAGTCATAGGTGGCAACACCGTTTTTAAGATAACAACGGACAGTGTTGTTGCTTTCATCCTTTACAGTAACACCGTTTATCTTGAATATTACAAATCCGTTGTTTACTGCCTTCGAATTCCATTTGACAGTTGCGATAAATTTTATTTTTTCATCCATCTTGACCGTCGTCTGATTGGTCGCAACAACAATTGTTGCCCTGTTTATAACGTTGAATCCCTGCATCATCCGAGACTCCTCATACTTTGAAGTGCCCGTATAGACGACTTCTATCGTTGCATTTGACGTCTTGGTATTGTTTGCTATCGCATAGCCATATGTTACTTTACCGTTTTTTACGTCAACCCTTACAGTCTGTGAACTTTTGTCCTTAATCGTCAATCCGTTATATTTGAATATGACATACCCCTCATTTATGGCCTTGCCGCTTTTGTCGAGGATATCTGCATTTACCGTCAGTATGCATCCTGCAGTAACGTCTCCGATATCCTTAATTGTCACATATGATGTGAAGTTGGAGTCATATCTGAAGTTAACGGTCGTGTTAAGATAATGGCTATCGAGGGATACGTAATTTACCGTCATATTGTTGTTTGTCCTGTAGACGTTTTTCGTCAATACCGATACCTTTGCTTGACCATTAGATACAGTTGCGTTGTTGTTCAAACGACCGTTCGAGTATAAGTAAATTGTACCGTTGTATACCGTGGAGTTGTAGATGTCCCTTAATTTTACCTGGACGCTTATCGTATTATTCACGATAGATGTCTTTAAAGTATTGTTTAATCTGTTGTTGAGGTAGGTGTTGGNNTATGAAGCTGTGATATTAATGCGTCCACGGTTTTCTATAACAAATGACTTGTTATCCAAGACATAATTACCGGTCAGGTTATTCTTGACGAATGAAACGTTTCCCCCATTATAGAGTACCGCACAACTGCTTGCGACATTTGAACTGAAGGTATTGTTACGTATGTTCATCCGGGCGTTGTTGTCGATAATGGCCGTACCGGAGGTTTTTCCATCATTTTCGAATATGCCATCGTCTATTGCACGGTTGCCGTTTACGGTATTGGCTTCAAAGTTGATATCTGCATAATTTGACAGTACCGCTCCAACGCCTGCCCTGTTAGAGGCGAAGGTGTTTTTTGTACAGTTTATGAATCCATAGACATCACCCGTATTCTTGTCGACAAATCGTTCATTGTATATGCATGCTGCCAGTGACGCCTCATTATCCTTTAAGTTATTGGACGTAAACGTTACGTTACCGTTGTTATACAGTACTCCACCGATGGATGCCCTGTTTGAATAGAATTTGTTGTTTTTTATCGTGACAACGCCATGATTTGATATGACACCGCCATATGTAGATGTGCAGTTGGAAAATGTGTTAGCCTCCAATACCGCTACCGAATAGATATGTGATATTATGCTACCGAAGTCAGAGGCCGAATTATTGACTGTACTATTTTTTAGATAGAGGTATGCATAGTTATCTACTAATGAAGCACTGCTGGATGCTATGTTGGATATCCTTGAATTTGTAATATATGCGGCACCATAGTTAATTATAGAACCTTTTGCATTAGGATAGGATATTATGAATTCTTCAGTATCCACTATTGTATTATTAATGTTACATCCATCCATATTCAATGTAGCCCTGTTAAAGATCAATCCGCCCTCCCTGATGGAATTGTCCGTGAAAGTACAATTGTTCAACGTCAACGTACCGTTGTTGGAGAATGT
>MUZY01000176.1:0-1671 GCA_003266065.1 Methanosphaera sp. rholeuAM130 | reverse complement strand
TTTGTTTTTGGCATCCAACGTACGACCATTCCCATTGATGACTATGCTACTTGCATATATGCTGCCATTATATACGATAGGCTTTGTCAGGGTATAGTTAATGTTTCCCTTAAGATTAATTTCGATTGACTTTTGGGTGACATTTGATGTTATGATATTATACATGTCATCATAATTGTTGACTGTATAGCTTGCCTTTTTGATATTCTTTGAAGAATCCTCTACAATAGAATCATAAACTGGAGTGGATGAGACGCTACTGCATTGGTCCTGAACAATATCATTGTCATACGTGGAAATGGCAGGATTTTCATGGCTTGTTGAAGCAGCATTATCATCAACTGCTACGACACATGCCGTGGATAATAGCAAGATAGCGACAAACAACAGCATTGCCATCCCTCTTTTTGAAAAAATAATAAAAACCTCCCTGAATGATTAAGAATTTATTTAGCAAATACAAATTAAATTAAATAATATCTTTAAAAAAACTATTATAAATAGTTTATAGGAAAAAAAAGTATTTAAGTTAAAAGGGTAATTATGGCTGTGAGAGTAAACAAGCTCAGGATAATATTAGTAAATATGAGGCTGCTCATGAGTTTGACATCCAACTTGTAGGTGATGGCAAGCACCAAGGCATTCATGGCCGTGGACATGCCAGCCTCCAATACTGCAATGTTGAATATCATACCCCCGACATTGAATAATCCCAACAATGCAAAGACTATGCAAGGAGCCAGAACTAACTTTGTAAAGGATACGAAGAGGGAATCCGATATATTATTGCCAATGCTTTTAAAGTCAATCGTTAAACCTAACGATAACATTATAAGTGGAATCGTCGCATTTGCCAAGTAATTCAATACGTTATCCAATAGATAAAATGACTGAACATTAAGGTAATTAGACACTATTCCCAACAACACGGCCCATAATGGTACAAACTTAAATACATCCTTTAAAATATCATCCCTTGATCCTCCAAATTCCTTGACGAGAATCATCCCATAAACTATAAATAGGGTTGTGGTTGATAAATCATAGAATATCGCATGCAAAAATCCGCTGTTTCCAAAGACGCCAAGACACACCGGAAAACCTATAAACCCAGTGTTCATCATGGAAGATGCTATCATTATAGTCCATGTGGTTGTCTTGGAATAATTTCTAAGCCTGCAGAAAAGATATGAAACACATATTAATATGAAGCTTAACATTAACCCTACAATAGGAAGAATCAACAGGTCCATTGAGATATTGGCCTTGGACAGGTTGACGAATATCAAGGATGGAAGGGTAATGTTGAGAACTATCTTTGAAAGCAACGTACTGTCTGATGACTTGAGTATCTGCATACGTTTAAGCATCAACCCCACCAATATCATAAAGGTAGGAACAAGTATTACTTCTATTGAACTTGGCAATTAAAAAATCCCCCTTCTACATGAATGTTATAAATAACGTCAACGTCACTACACACAATACTGTGGACAAGAATATGACGCTGGACATAAGTTCACTGTCCAAATCATAATTGATGGATAATACCAGACAATTCATTGCAATCGGCATGGCAGAGTCCAGTACTGCCACGTCATATATTAACGAGGTTATGTTTAATAGTTTATAAATCACTAAGACTATTAACGGTGCAAACAGCAATCTCAA
>MUZY01000252.1 GCA_003266065.1 Methanosphaera sp. rholeuAM130 | reverse complement strand
ATTTTTTTCTTCTTTAATTATTTCCTTATTTTCTATTTGTTTACCTGTTACACTTTCCTGTACATCGCCCGTTGTTGTGGGTGTTGTATCTTCTGCTACTGTGGGTGTAGTATCCGTACCCACAACATCAACAGATACATCCTCCGTTGTAGGTGTGTTGGCAGTATCCGCGGATACGTCCGTTGCACTGGCTAGGCCTACTAACAGTGTCAGTAGCACAACAAGTATGAACGTTTTGATTATTTTATTGTTCATTTCCATTCCTCTTTGTTTTTATCTTGTGTATTATTTTATAAACTTTATTCAATTCTAATAAGATGTTTATTATTAATTGATTAAAGCTTGATATTTATTTTATTGATAGTTATTTATATGTATTTGGTTAATTTTCTTGTTCTCTGATGTTGTTTGTTGTTTTAGGGTTTTGTTTTATTTGATATTTTTATTTTTAGTCGTATTATTGTTTTTGTCTTATATTGGTGTACCGTTAATGAATTATGGGTATAAGTTGTTTTTTGGATATTTCTGCTCTTTTTATTATTTTTTTCCGGCGTTATATTTTTGTTCTCTGTTGTAATCCTTTGTAGGTGGAATCTAACTTTTCCTGTTTTTTTACCGGTGAGATATCACAGATTTGAATTTCCGTATTAACTCTTAACTTGGCATGATATATCCTTCCTTTTTAGTAATAATCGAAAGATGTCTTCTCATTATTAAAAATAATATCAAATGTAAACTATTTAAATAATAAAAATAAGAAAAGATAACATGGATTCGTTAAACATTTAAGACTACGGATAAAAAGTGATTTATATTCTAATGTTAACATTTATACTAATCGTTAACTTATATTAATTAAGAAAGAGNNTATTGGTTTGCCTATTTTTTGCAGTTATGGTAATTGAGCCGCAGATGCTTGAAGTCAATGAAATAACGGTACAGTCCAATCAGATACCAGAAGAGTTCAATGGAACTACCATAGCCTTGGTTGCCGATTTTCATTACGGCGAGTATGTGGATGAGGATAGGGTTCGCTATGCCGTATCCAAAACCAATGAACAAAATCCGGACATAATCGTATTGGCGGGAGACTATGTGACTGATAACGAAGATGATATACAGCCATGTATAGATATATTGTCTGATTTAAGAGCACCTTATGGGGTTTATGCAGTGCTTGGAAATAATGATCCAAATGATGCTACTGAAGAAGCCATAAATCGGACTCATATTCAAAGCCTGCGAAATCAGGGATTCTGGATAGAAAAGGGTGGAAAAAAGATAAGATTGGGTGGAGTTGGTGATTTGTCTACTGATCTTCAGTATCCGAGACTTACCACAAATCCTGCAGCGGATGATGATTTTGTTATTATGGTGTATCATAATCCGAATTTTTTCCCTCAGCTAAATCATACCAGAACTGATTTGTCGTTGGCGGGTCATACTCATGGAGGTCAAATCAATTTCTTCGGTTATGCTCCAAGGGTTCAGCCAGCTGAAAATGGTAAACANNGGCACAACTAAGGTACCGTTCAGGTTTATGGCAGTTCCTCAGATAACAATAGTAAAATTGGAGTCAACTTAGACTCTTTTTTTTTAATTTTTTTTTGGATGTCGTCAATTTTTTGATAGATGATATGGCTGTTTTTATCGAGTACATTTTTTCTAAACATGGTGTTTTGTTACATTCAGGGGAGTGTCGCTATAATGTGGACGTGTTTTTTAGCGATTAGTTTTAAACGTAATTTTTTATAAAAAAAGAATGGTGTGGGGGGTTAAACTGTTTTTTTAGGTTCTGATCAGTACGGTGTTTGCTCGGCTTGAGATGTATTTTCCGTTTTCTCCGGTTATGATTGTTATCTGGTGGATTCCCTGTGTTATGTTTGTTGGAACTTTGTAGTTGATTGTTCCGTTGCTGTTGGTGAATGAGTAGCTTTTGCCGTCGATTTTTATTACTACTGATGTTTCTTTGTTGATTTTTTGGTTGTTGTCGTCTAGTATTGATGCTTTGATGTATGCGTTGTTTGTGGTTGTGAATATTGGTTCTGCTTCGATGTGTGTGTTGAGTCTGTTCATGGTCAGGTCTGTGGATAGTTCTACTCTGCCGTATTTGTTGGATGAGTATACTGCTGTTAGGTTGTGTGTTCTTGCTCCCAGGGTGTCTGGTATTTTGTAGTCGAGTATTCCGAGACCGTCTTTGATGTTTACTACTACGGCACTGCCGTTTTCATCTTTGAGTGATAGGCCGTTTAGTTTGAATACGAGTTGTCCGCCGTTTATGTCTATTTGGTTTTCGGATAGGTGTGCTATTAGTTTTAATCTGTCTCCTGGTTTTACTGTGCTTGCTCCTGTGAGTATGCTCATGATTGAACCGGTTTTAATGTCGCCGCTTTTTGATGTTGTGTTGTTGTTTAGTGTGTTGTTTATGTAGTTGGTTTTTATTGTGGTGTTTGTTTTTATCAGTACGGTATTTGCTGTAGCTGCCAGGTATTTGCCGTTTTCTCCGCTTTTGATTGTTATGTTGTAGTATCTGTCTTTTAGTGTGGTATTGATTTGGTAGTTGATTGTACCGTTAATNNGTGTAGCTTTTGCCGTTTAGTTTTATGCTTATTGCCGTCTGTTTGTTTAATGCCTGATTGTTCTGATCCACTATTTGCGCTTGTATCAGTACCTTGTCGTTTGTCGTGTATAATGGGTTTACGTCGATGTGGGTGGTGTATTTTCCTATTGTCATTGGTGTGGTTAGTTCTACTCTTCCATAATCATTTGAAGCGTACACTGCGGTAAGGTTGTGTGTTCTTGCACCTAACGTATCTGGGATTTTGTATTCAAGTATTGCCA
>MUZY01000104.1 GCA_003266065.1 Methanosphaera sp. rholeuAM130 | reverse complement strand
ACGGAATTGATATTCAGTCAAAGGCAGTGGGTGAATATGTAACCGAAAATGAAATCAGAAGCTCCAGAATAAACATGACCGGTGGAAGTTATGTATATGGATTAAACATTGCAAGAGCTCAAAATACATTCACAACATTGTCATGGATTGACGTAACTTCAAGCAATTGTGCATATGGTCTTCAAATCGGGGATTCCAAAGATAATCAGATAGCAGGTTATATAATTTCAAAGGCAGCTACTCAGGCATATGGTGCTTACATTACAGCAATGGCTACAGGTAAAACATACAATACAAACTTCTCAAAACTATACATAAATGAGATGAATGCACCGGAAGTCTTCGGTATATGTGTGGATGGAGCAAGCGGACTGGAATTGTCCAGTGCAACATACACGCTTTCTGGTGGAGCTGTAAAGGGAATTGACATTCATAAGGATTGGATGCAAAATAGTCCTGAGAACATATTCATCAATGCATTGAAGATAATAGTCACCAATGAAGATGAAGCATCGGAGTTTATGACAATCACAAACTCAAACAATGTAACAGTCACAAACTCCAACATGACTTCAAAGGCAGGTACTGGAATAAACCTGAATGACGTGACAAATGCGACTGTCACTGGTAATTACATAAATGCAAATAATGCAATTGGTGGAAATGCCGCAGTTATATCTAATCTGGAAGCGGTAATCGAAGACAACACTCCAACTATCGCATTATTAACCGAAGATACATATTCCACATTATTTGATGAAAACGGAAACTATATATCTGATGTAAATGTTTTAGGTTTAGCCGGTGATTTATATAATAAAGAATTCACCTTTGACAAGACCGATTCAGTAAATCTTACAAATACTGGAGATTACACTATCTATAACGGCACAGTCAATTTACGTGATTTGGATCCAGATAATCCTTCAACAACTCAGACAACGATAAACGTAATAGGAATAACTTTCATCAATACGGACAAAAAAGTATTCAACGATGAAATGGCTGACAGAACTAAAAGAACAGTCAAATTCGCCGATTCAACAATCAACATTACTGGTGAAGATATAGTTGCATTTGATTCAAATGTTAACACGCCTATATCCTTGGAAGTAACCCTTTCCAATATTACAATGGTTGGAAACAATGTGGTTGTAGTTAATTTCAGCGGATTAAACAGATCACAATCTCTAAACATAAACAACAACACAATAGATGTTTGTGCAGTTGACACTGCAATAATTGTAAATGCAAGCAAGGCAACAGCACGTCTTTATGTATGTAATATAACACAAACTGCTGCCGAATCCATAACGGCCATTTACGACAATTGTACAATATCAAGTTATAACTTCAGATACAACAATATCCAGTCTGAAGGTGATAACGTTCGCGTATTGCAATACTTCAGAAATGACACCAGCAGTGCTACTATGAGCGATAATAACATGACCTTAACCAGTCCAAATCCAATAATGGCAATAAACGTTACCGGTGCTAAGAGTTTGACCATATCAGGTAATAACATTATTGTCAATGCAGAAAACGGTGAAGTGCCAGTAGTATATGCCAATGCACAAACAACTGTACAGAACAATTACATATTGGCTTATGACGTGGCAGGAAATGACGCTGTAAGTACAAAGGGTACTAATAGCAAAAACGCACCGAATGCAACCGCACCAACGCAGTCCATTATAACTGTGGATGATGTGACGACAAAACTTGGCCAAACAGCTACCATAACGGCATTTGTAACGGATGCTAAAAACAACAGCGTTCCTCGTGGAACGGTAACATTTACAGACAACAACGGTAAAACATTGGCCGTCGTTGATGTTGTCGATGGTCAGGCAAGCTTTGACGTAACATATAACAAGATTGCAGAATTGGAAGTTACGGCAAGCTTTACGAACAACAAATACTTTACCGATAGCGAATGCACATTTAACTTGAATGTCGTTAAGGAAAGTACAACCATTACTTTGGAAGAAATGACGCTCACGCCTGGAAAAACAGCCACAATCACGGCTAGAGTGGTTGACAGCGAAGGAAATAACGTGAATGTCGGAAAAGTTGTCTTTAAAGTTAACGGCAAGACGGTTAAGGATGCCAACGGTAAGGTCTTATATGTTAAAGTAGTTGATGGTGTAGCTAGTGTGGATTATCTCGTGGATAATGGCTTGGCAGATAAGAACGTTACAGTAACCGCCCAATACATGGGTAGTTCAAACTACGATAAGGCTACTGTAGAAGAAGAAGTATCTGTAGGTAAAAAACAAGCTACAATGACTATTAGTGAAATACCTGAAGTAACCGTAGGTTCAACAGTCACAATAACGGCAAATGTCGTTGACAGTGACAACAACCCAGTAACGGAAGGTAAGGTTGTATTTAAAATCAACGGTAAAACGTTGAAAGATGCCAACGGCAAAGTGATTTATGCCAAAGTAATTAATGGTGTAGCTACAATTGAAAACTATGATTTAGGTTCATTAAAAGCTAATACGTATCAATTACAGGCAGTATTTACTTCCCCAGCATTTGATAAGGCTCAGGCAAATACAACACTAACTGTAATTAACTAATTAGTCACCTTCCTCTTTTTTTTCTTTTTTTTATAATCTAATTTTATAAATTTTTTTCATATATTTTTTCATCTTCTATTCTTTCAAAATATTCTTTTTCTATGTGAATATTCTTTATTATTGAATGTCGTTCTTCCATTAATTTTTAAAATAAATATCCTTCAAGTAATCACTTTCTATTTTACTTATTCCTAGTGTATCATTTTTTATTTTTTGTAAAGTGTAAATTATATATTCTATTTTTGATATAAATATTATCATTCAAGAAATAATTATTTCATTCGTTATTTATTGAATATATTATAATATAATCAAAATGGAGTTAAGAAAGAAAATGTCAAATAAAAGAATTCTTTTATTTGTAATGGCAATCGTTTTCTTGATTATTAGTCTATCTGCAGTATCTGCTGTGGATAATTCCGGAAGTGATTTGATATCATCTTCCGATGTTTCACAAACTTCATTGGATAACTTCCCGGATACTCAAAAGGTTATCAAGGAAGAAACTAATGTAAAAGCATCAAGTGAATCTAATAACCTGGAAGTTACGGATGTCACTACAAATGATAAAACGATAAAAGATGATAAGAATATAAAGTCCGCTCCAAAAACTATAGTAATTACTAACAGTACATTAAATGATTACTTTAATTTTGAAGAGGATAATATGGGATTAAAGGATAGCGTATCGGCTGGTGATGTACTTGATTTCCAAGGAAACATTACTAGAAATGCTACTCAAATAGTTATCAATAAGCCGGTAAATATTACGGCATCAAAGGGTAACTCCTTTATTTGTTTGAATACAACTGCCCAATCCATGTTTGGGGATGAGGATCTATCCTGTTTCATGTTTACCAAAGGTGCTTCATACTCAAACGTAACGGGCATCTACTTATACAACACCCAGCTTTATGTTAGAAATGCAAATCATATTACATTTAACAACATTACCACAAGGGTATATGGTCAAAAGGTTGGTAGTGGTGTAGGTCAGACGTCAATAAGGGACAATTCATCATATATAGTTGTTGAAAACTCCACATTCACAACCGAGAACAATGGTGGAAGCAGTACATTCGTNNTGGCATGGGCAAGTCACTGTACCATCCGCAACAATGTAATGACCGGTATAGGAAATGTGGGTAACCTGATTTACCTGACAACATATAACGTCGAAGGTGTAAACGAAAACGAAACTTCATCGGATACGTTGAATACTTTTAACCTGATAGAGAACAATACTGTTTACGGACCTGCTACGCCTCAATCAATCTGTTGGGGAATTGTAGTATGTGGTAAAAACAATTCTGTTTTAAACAACAAAATATACTATAACGGTACAGGAATTACTGAACAGTATATGGAAGGTGGCAGACATCAAAGTATCAATACAACAATTAAAAACAATGAATTGTATGGATGTGGATTAAGATGTCCTGATGGAGGAGACGTAGCTAATAACACTGTACATGGCAGTTTAACACCTAGTGCAACGGCCAATATCTACAATAACACGGTAGATTCTGTACAATTTACATCAAACACTGTATTATCAAATAATATTATTAATGGTAATGTAACCATTACTCAGGATACTCAGAACATTACCTTATCCAACTGTACGGTAAATGGTGAGGTAACAATAAGAGCCGGTGATTCATCAAGTTCAATTCCGAAAAACATTACCTTGGAAAACTTGCAAATCAACGGAGCCATTAATTTAACCAGTAAAAATGGTGCAGTCGATGGATTCACAGTCAAAAACAATAACATCACCGATGGAATATATCTATCCAGTAAAAGAAACGGTCAAATAAAAAATGTACTGATTGAAAACAACAACATCACTTCTGACGATGAATATGCAGTATATGTTAATAAGACCGTTGAAAACGTCACAATCAAAAACAACCGCATTTCATCAACAGATAAAGATGGAGATAATGCAGTATATGTCAAAGAGCCTAGCGATAATGATGTAACACTCACAAACAACAAAGCAGTACAAAAACAAACACAGATAGTGCTTAACAGCGTTGCAAGTACAATATACGTAAATCAAAGCGTGACAATCAGTGGAACATTTAAGGTTAATGGTACACCAAGCAAAGCAACTTCAATAGACGTGTATGACAACAACAGTAAAATAGCCACAGTCGGCCCGACCGGAGATAACGGTGTATTCAACTACACATACAAAACATCAACGGCGGGAAAACACAATGTGACATTCAAGTTCGCTGAAAACGATACGTTACTTGCAAGTCAAGCCACAAAAACAATCACGGCAACCAATCTGGTAATTACCAGCATAACGTTAAATGCCAACCCTACAAACGTATATGTGACTCAAACCGTTACGTTCAATGCTACATTCAAGGCTAACGGTACTGCCGTTAAAGTTAACGCTATGGATGTATATGATAACGGTGCTAAGATTGCAAGCGTTGGTCCAACAGGTACTGACGGTAAGCTAAGCTATACATACACCGCAGCTAATGCAGGCAGTCATAACATCACATTCAAGTTTGCAGGAAACGTCAGTCACGCCGCAAGTCAAGCTTCAAAAACGATAACAGTTAACAATCCGATAGCAACAAGCATTACCTTAACCGGTAATTCATCAATGTACTATAATGACAACTTGGTTATAACAGGTACATTCAAGGCTAACGGTACTGGCGTTAAAGCAAATTCAATAGATGTCTATGATAACGGTACTAAAGTTGCTACCGTTGGTCCAACAGGAACAACCGGAACATTTAATTACACTTACAAGGCAACAAGTGTCGGTACTCATAACATTACCTTTAAGTTTGCAGGAAATGTAAGTCATAAAGCATCACAGGCAAGTAAAGTAATCACAGTAAATCCAATAGTAACCAGCATAACGTTAAACGCTAATCCTACAAGCGTATACGTGACTCAAACCGTTACCTTCAATGTTACATTCAAAGCAGCTNNTTGGTCCAACAGGTACTGACGGTAAGCTAAGTTATACCTACACGGCAGCTAAAGCCGGAAGCCATAACATCACATTCAAGTTTGCAGGAAATGCTACGCATGCGGCAAGTAATGCTACTAAAACAATCACGGTAAACAACCCGTTAACAACCAGTATTACATTGACGTCAAACAGAACTTCATTATACCTGACTGAAAAAGCAAACATCACAGGAGTATTCAAGGAAGGAAGCAAAGCAATTAAAGTAAACTCAATTACAATCACAGACAACGACAAACAGGTGGCAACAGTAGGTCCAACCGGAACCGATGGTGTATTTAACTACATATTCGATGGAACGACAGCCGGAAATCATAACTTGACATTCAAGTTTGCGGGAAATGTAAGCCACAAGGCAAGTCAAGCAAGTATCGTAATAAATGTGGAAGAACCAAAAGCCACATCCATAACATTAACAGCAAACGCCAGCCAATTATATGTAGATCAAAGTGCTAAAGTGGATGCATTATTCACATTTGCCGGTCAAACAGCTGGAACGTACATCAACAACTTAACAATTACAGACAACGGTAAAAAGCTAGCAACGGTAGGTCCAAGCAACAATGGTAAGTTAACATATGAGTATGTGGCAAGTCAAACAGGAAGTCACAACTTGACATTCAAGTTTGCAGGAAACGTTAGTCATGTGGCCAGTGAAGAATCAGTTATAATAATAGTCAAAGAGCCTGATGCAACACAAATAGCACTAACTGCAGATAAAGAATCTTTATATGTGGATCAGACAGCTAAAGTGGATGCATTATTCAGTTATGTCGGTGAATCTGCCGGAACTTACATAGAATCAGTAACGATAACTGACAATGATGAACAAATAGCGACGGTTGGTCCGGCAAACGACGGTAAATTATCCTATGAATACTTGGCCACTGAGATTGGTGAGCATGTCTTAACTTTCACATTTGCAGGTAACAATACCCATGCCTCAGCCGAATCTACAATTACAATCAATGTTAAAGCACCTGATGCTACTGAAATTTCATTGAATACTGATGATGAGGCTATTTACATGGATGAAACTTCTGTTGTGGATGTTTTATTCAGTTATGATGGTGAAGTCGAGGGTATTTATGTTGACAGTATAGCTGTCAGTGATAATGGCGTTGAAGTTGCTGTTATTGGTCCGGCTAATGATGGCGTGTTAAGTTATGAGTTCTTGGCCAGTGAGATTGGTGAGCATGTTTTATCCTTCGCATTTGCAGGTAACAATACGCATGCTGCTTGTGAGTCAAACATTACAATTACCGTCAAAGAGCCTGACGCAACTGAAATAATATTAACTGTGGATGGTGAAACAGAATTCAACGTAACCGAATCCTCACAAATCAATGGAGTATTCAAATATGCAGGTGAAGATGACGGTACATATGTTGATTTAATAACAATCTATGAAGATGACGTGCAGATAGCTACTGTCGGTCCAAGTGATGATGGTACATTCACATACACCTACACTCCACAAAAACCTGGAGATCACCTGGTAGCATTTAAATTTGCAGGAAACAATACTCATGCATCTGCCGAATCAAGCATTGAATATTACATAAGAGGATACGTGCTTAAAGTGGACACGACCGATTTTATCAAAGGTCAAAACGCTACAATACAGGCAAGCATATACTTTGAAAATCAGGTATCAACAGATATCAACAAAGGAAAAGTAACCTTCAAAGTAAACGGTAAGACATTGAAGGATGAAAACGGTAAAA
>MUZY01000214.1:493-10497 GCA_003266065.1 Methanosphaera sp. rholeuAM130 | reverse complement strand
TGCCTAACAATTTCAGCATAACCAAAACGTTGGAATGCGGTGTACCCGCAGAAAACATCATAGCAATGCAGGGAACATACAGCAAAGAACTTAACATGGCACTGATGAAAGAATACAACGTATCGGCAATCATTACAAAAGAAAGCGGTGAAAGCGGTGGAGCCGAAACCAAGATAAATGCCGCGTTGGAATTGGATATTCCGGTAATATTGGTAATGCGACCCGAAATAAAGGAATTGGAAAATCATGACGTTGTGCGTTCCATCGAAGAGCTGGAAAAAATCATGTAAATCAGCGAAAATTAACCTCCCCAGAACTCCTTTTTTTAAAAACGCTTAAAAAAGATACTGTGAATCGTTACATTACGCCATGCTTTAAAAATGAAATCAATTAGCTATTGTGAAAATTAAATATCTTAAAAAAAAAGTTTAATGAAAGTTAGCCTCAGATCGCCCATCATTCATCATCATATCAGAGCTCATAGGGTTCATCACTGGCTAAAAAATAAGAAAAAAATGGATTATGATATATTATCCGAACATCACTCCATCGGTGGAGCTCTTGTTTTTGTTCTTGTTCATTACCTTGTCCATTGCCTGTTCAAAGTGCTCACGTGAGACGCTGTACTTCTCATCGCGTATTGCAAACATACCCGCCTCGGTACATATTGCCTTCAAGTCTGCACCTGATGCTTCCTTAGCTTCATGGGCTATGTATTCCAAGTCAACATCCACATCCAAAGTCATGTTTTTCGTATGGATCTTGAGGATTTCAAGTTTTCCTTCCTCGTCAGGAACAGGAACTTCTATTATACGGTCGAAACGTCCAGGCCTTACAAGTGCCGGATCCAATATATCCGGTCTATTTGTGGCTGCTATTATACCCACATCACCGCGTGATTCAAATCCGTCCATCTCCGCAAGAAGTTGCATGAGCGTTCTTTGAACTTCACGATCCCCGCTTGTTGAACCCTGTAACCTTTTAGCTGCAATCGCGTCAATCTCGTCGATGAATATTATTGCAGGAGCTTTTTCCTTGGCAAGCTCAAATACTCCACGTACCAATCGGGAACCTTCTCCTATGTATTTTTTCACGAACTCCGATGCCACGATTTTTATGAATGTGGCATTTGTTTCATGTGCGACTGCCTTTGCCAGCAATGTCTTACCTGTACCCGGCGGTCCATAGAAGAGGACTCCCTTTGGTGGGGTAATTCCAACCTTTTCAAATATTTCAGGATTTTTAAGTGGCAATTCTACGGTTTCTATGGTTTCCCTTATTTGATCCTTAAGTCCACCTATCTTGTCATAGGTTATGTCTGGTTTTTCATCGATTTCCATACCTGATACAAGCGGATCCTTTTCAGATGTGATGATTTCCACAATACTGAATGTCTGTTGATTTAAAGCTACCCTTGCACCTATTTCCATCTTTGAAGCGTCCTTTTCAGAATATTTCAATAAGAATGACGGTCCCGTACTGCTTTTTACTACGGTTTTGTTATCATCCAATAACTCAGATACTGTTGCCAATACCAAAGGCGGTGTTCTGAATCTGTTGATTTCACTTTTTAAGGATTTGACTTCTCTATCTAAACGTAAATTTTCATTTTCGAGTAATACTTTGTCTTTCTCAAGCTTTCTTACCTCCCATGTCAAATTTCGTTCAATAGATTCGTGTTTATCTATTAAATCAGAAATTTCCTGATCCCTGTTAGTTGTATTTACTGGAGTGACTTCATCCATGTATTAACCTCCTGTTAATTATATGGGGTTTAATTTCATTAAATTAATTATTTTTCTACGTTTTTTTGCATTTTTTTAATTTATATTAAATTTAAATTTTCAAACTACTACATTATATTTTATTGTATTTCTTATTATTAATAGTATCGCATTTAGATACTTAAAGTAATTAAAAAATATCATTGATATAACATTGATAAACACAACATATAAGTAAATAAAAATAGATATTAAGTAGTAGAATTATAACAAGTGAATAAAGATGAACTGTGAAATATGCGGAACTGAAATAAATGGTGAACCATACAAAACTAAAATTGACAATTCTTTAATGATAACCTGCAAAGAATGTTCAAGATATGGTAAAGTTCAAAGAAAACCACAACCTAAAGTAAATAAGAATATTAAGAAAACAGGCAAAAACAATATGAGAAACAACTCATACAATCAAAGACCTGCCAAAAAACCGTATACAAGAAAACCGGATGTGGAATATGAAATAGTGGAAGATTACGGATCCATTATAAGAAAAGCCAGAGAACAGAAAAAACTCACCCAGAAAAAGCTTGGTGAAAAAATATACGAAAGAGAATCGGTGATTTCACACATCGAATCCGGCAAAATGATTCCCGAGATTAAAATTGCAAGAAAGCTTGAAAAGATACTCAACATTAAAATTGTTGAAAAGGTTGAATCCGACGTTCAGGAATTTAAGGAAGTAAGTCGTTTTAGGGAAGCTACTATAGGCGATATTGCTCGCATAAAGAGAAAATAATCCCCTCCAACTTTTTTTATTAAAATCATGACAATTCATCCATGAATACTCTTCAAAAATGATTCGTAAATAGATTATCATCAAAAAAATTAAAAAATAAACTGCTTTTTAAATATCAGATTGGAACCGGAATAACCGATATTGAAAAAAATAAAACAAGTGGGTGAATCTACTTCTTCATGGAATAATAGCCTTGGAATACCTTTAATGTTGAAAACTTCTTGTTCAATCCATCGTACTCCGGATATTCCTCGCTGACTACGATTAAATGTGCCGGCGGATGAATCTTTTTAATACTCATAATGCTCTTCGTAGTGGATTCTGATACCCTGACAAGAATCGCCAGTTTGATGTCTGATTTCGGTTTCTGCCCAAGTATCCTTTTTGCAATACCTTCTACCTCATCAACATCGATAACTCTTGGTTTTCCATCAATGGACAACTTTGCATGACGTTCGATATCGGCCAATGCATTCAATGCCTTTTTCTTGTTTAGAGCTCTAATTAATATCAATGACAAAACAATCACGACCCCAAAAAAATAAAAAATAGTTAAATCATCTTCTTCTGAAGAATGATTTGGTTAATGAAGTTCTGAATAACGCCAACAGTATCAGCAGTATACCTATTAAACTTTGAATGTTCGCCAGAACATCAAATACCTGTGAATCGATAGGCAATGACCATGTAGGCGACGTTCTACCGTTAGGGGCTGCAGTATAATACACACCGACGGCCTTGACGTTTTCCTTAACGTTCAAATCTGAAGCGTCAACATGCTCGACTCCTACAATTATACTGTTATCGATAGCACTGTTAATCTCTTTGGCAATTTGAACCGGATCATAACCGTGTTTCTGTACCGCAGTAACTACAACGGATGATGTTGCTTCGGTCAAACCTTTCTTGTCAGATCCATAAGTGGATACTGACGGATTGTCGTTGGATACCGTTATCGCATTCTTCAATACTTCATATGCATATACGTCAGTTAACGGACTTCCGTCTATTGGTGAAACTTCATAGTTTTCCGCTTCCGGATAAGCTACACCCCATCCGCTAGCACTTACCTTGCTGTAAGGTTTTTCCATTTGATAACCGACATCATTCAACTTTTGAGGTGTGAACATGTCTCCCGTGGTTACACCGGATATCAGGTTAACGGCACCTCCACCGTGGTCTTCTCCCGAATCTCGGGCAACTTCACCAAATGCTTCTGCAACAATGGTTGTGGCAGGATATCCGTCACGAATCATCTTACCCATATTAATGGCAGTCTGCAGTCTTACGGTATCGGCAGTACCGGCTTTAGGGTTTCCTTCAGAGTTACGCAAGTGTATCATGGCCCCCCTGGTTCCAGCAGGAATAGTTGCTACTCCTCCACTGGCCGCTTGGATTTTGATGGTATTGTTGTTGTCAACAGTTACCATATATACCTTAAAGTCTCCTCCTACCGCAATACCTTCTGTTGGATTTACCGCCATCAGACGAATACCTTCATACTTCTGTGCCACGCTTACCACTTCGGCGGGAGTCTTATTGGACTGTACCAATGTCAGGGCATTTATGACCGCAACAACCCTTACATTAGAGGTACCTTCCCCCCCTGAAAGCAGTGCCATCTTATGTTCCTGCGAGAATATGAACGTTGACTGGAACATGTTCATGGCGAATGACTGACTTCCGGCCGCACATCCGTTAGGATCCTTACCCGTTGGATCAGTTATAACCGCAACGTTCATCGTTGCAGATGCTACAGAAGAAAACATTAGTAAGACAATTATAAACAATGCATATTTAGATAATTTTGATTTGTTCATAGTATCACCTTATCCTGTAGTATTATTTACCTCAACAGTCGTATGATTTGCTGTAGCATTTTTGATAACTGATTCATCAAGAGGAATAGCCGAAAAGTCTTCCACTACCGTTACAACAACATTACCCGTAGTGGTATCCACCTGTACATCAACAGCATTTATAGGAGCTATGGATGTACCCGGAATTGTGGAAAGCTTGGCCAATTGTTCTGCATTCTGTATGGCATCCGACAGCAATAACTGCCTTTGAGAGGTAATTAACGTGTTTCCTTTAATATAACTACCGTCCCTAAAACCTGCAGATTGAACATATGATTTTATCGTACTTGTAGATATTACATCGTTTCCTTTAACCATTACCCCGGCAATTGGTACCTGTTCATCCACATTATCGGATGCTGAAAAGGCTACATATGCCATTGCCCGTCCAGATACTATTAGAACAAATGCCAATATTAAAATAATTAAAGTATCCCTTCTAACTTTTATAAACAAAAGATTTCACCCCTTAAATAATGAATTACATAATGCAAATATAAGTTTTAATTTACATTAGATAATGCTATATTAAATTAATCTGTATATAACTATCTCTTTTATACTATTTAATATTTTAAAAATTAAGAAAAAAAATGAGAAAAATAGGGTTAATTAAGTAGTTTGTCCTTATATTTGAAGGCCGCTTCACCGGTACATACTATCAAATCCGCATCAATATCCAAAGACTTGTTGAATCCTATCAGTACCTGTTCCAATGTAGCCCCCAATGTTCCCACTTTGGTGGATTTGGGCATGTGTTCGGGCAATACTATCTTATCCGAGAACCTGTCATCATTCATCAACTCTTTTGCGCAAATGTAAGAATTGTATGAAGCCGGAACCACGATATCAGCATATTCCAATGCATTCTGCATAATATTCATATCGCCTTCGATTCCGGATTCCGAGGATGTCGTAATGACGTTGACCACCCTACCATAATGATTCTTGAGTTCCTTAAGCACGGTGGTGATGCCCGCCGGATTATGGGCATAGTCAACCATTATAACCCTGTTGTCCATTGTTGCTATCTTTTCCATCCTTCCCTTTACACCGCCAAAGGTGAGCAGGGCTTGCCTGATGGATTCGTAGGATATGCCCAATATTTCATGTGCTATTATTATAGCCCCCGTCGCATTGTAGATGTTATGCAGTCCGGTAATGGCCAATTCAAATTCAACCTCATCAGATGGCGTTTTGAGGGTGAAAGCATCATGATTCTCATTGATGCTGCATGCAAGATAGTCCGGTTCTGTGTATTTTAATCCACAATCGCATTCATATCTTCCAACTCCTGCAATGAACTCATCTATTTCAACATTTTTTCCGCATAAACATTCCTTGGTGGATTTCTGTGTGGACTCATAATCCATTCCGAAGGTTATGAGATTTCCCGAATAACCAACCTCCTCAAGAAGTGCCATTATCATGGGATCATCACTGTTTGCTACCAATGTACCCTCTTCAAGAAGAGACATCAGCTCTGACTTGACTCGTGCATAAGCTATGAAGCTGGAACTTTCATTCAGGTGATCGGGAGTTATGTTGGTGATTANNCCTGGCCTGCAGAGCCGGAATGTCACCGGCATTTCCCTGCATTCCCTCCAGGTTATGTTCGGCGGGAATGATTCCATCGTGATATGCCAAGTGCTTTAAAAGTGAGGTAGTTGTCGTCTTACCGTTGGTTCCGGTTATGCATATAACCGGATGGGTCGGCTCGAAGAAGTCACAGATATCATGGACAGTCAATACGGGAATGTCAAGTGATGTTATCTTCTGATACAAGGGGGACTTTGACTTGACTAAAGCCATTGGAAGAATTGCATAATCAATCTGTCCATAGAATGATTCAGGTATATCTCCATGATATACCTCAATGTCCGGGTAATCATTCAATGCCTTCAAGAATCTGCATTCATCCTTACTTAGCGTGTCGTTGGCTATTACCCTGTAGCCGTTGTCGGAGAGTATGCGTGCAATCAGATTTCCATTGATTCCGCAAACGCCTATTACGCCGAATACCGCGTCGGCTTTAATTTCGTCCAGCATATCTCTTACTTCCCTCGTTTAATCCCTTGAGCATCTTTTGTTTAACTTCTTCGTATGAATTTGATGCTCCGGTACCCAGGTGCACTATGATATCGCCCTTTTTGGCATATTTGACTGCCAGCTCCGATGCCTCCTCCACGTCACATACCGCCAACTTTATCACATCCCTGTTTTCTATGGCATTCAACAGTTCAAGGGCGTTGTCCATATTAAGCTCACCCATCAGTTCCGCATAACCCGTTGCAATAACCATATTCGCATAGTCGCCTACGATTTTACCGTTTAGTGCCTTATCCCTTATGGTGGTGGTGTCCAAAAATCCGAAAACCACTATTATATTCCTATCCCTGATGGCCTCCAGTGCCTGGCGGATGCTTGGACCAAATGATGCATCATAGTATGCATCCGCACCGTTGAAATTTCCAAGATACTCCATACGTCCACCAACTGATTCGAATGCATTTATTCCAGTTTTTATGTCATCCATGGACAGGCCGTATGTTATTGCGACAGCTACGGCGGCTGTCAGATTTTCATAGTTATAGTTGGCGATGCTGTCCAGTTTAAAAGTTTCGTCAATGGCTTTGGCGTTTTCTTCATAGCATACGTGGAAGACGTCGTCCTCAAAGTATGATGTAAATTTGGGAGGATATTTTTCAGTGTCGAAATCCTTTGAATATGAGCTTTTCATGTTGTAGTAAATGGTGTCCTTACGCTTATATGACAGTATATCCCCGCATTGGCAGTTTGCAATGAACGTTTCGCACATATCCAGCATCACCGATTTTCTTTCGGCATATTTTTCCATGGATCCCCCGAACTCGGACAAGTGCTCAGGAAGAACATTCGTCAAAACACCTATTTTTAATGTCAAACCCTTAAACAGTCCTATCGTACCGTGGGGCAACTCCAATATAGCAATATCGGCTCCAATATGTTCACCCTTGATGATATCATTTACCAATGCCTCGCTGACGAGGTTTTGCTTCATGGATGAACAGCTGTAAACGTTATATCCTGCGGCCTGGAAGATGTTGGTTATCATGGTGGTAGTTGTAGTTTTACCGAATGATCCGGTGATTCCTATCTTATCCATATCCAATATGTCATCAATCAATCCGCTGATATAATCATGGCTGAGCACTTTCATTCCGCTTTCTTCTGCAGATTTTCTTATTGGTGCCGATTCAGGAATCGTAGGAGCAAAATATATTGCTTCAAAGGGCGAAATGTCAGGTTCCCTTATGCCCAAAGTTAAAGTTATGCCCATCGCTTCAAGTTCCTTCAAATATTCCTGAAATCTTGGAGTAAATTCCCCCAGATTCTTGGTGTCGGTCATCGTCACTTCAGTGCCGAGATAATTCAATAATTTTGCTACAGGCCTTCCCGCATTACCTGCACCGATTACAATACAATTCTTTATATCCAAAAACTACAACTCCTTTGTTTAACTTGTGATGTGATGATAATTTAAAAAAATCATCTAATAATAAGTAGTTATGTAATTAATTATTAATATAAATAAGTGCCAAAAAAGGGAAGGTTGAATTGAAATTAGGAATATTACACTAATTTAATATTGTAAAATTATATTTAATCATTAAATAACTATTCATCATTATTAAGAATCAATCCTAATATAAAATTTGCATCCGAAAAAATTTTAGTTAAGGTTATAGAATTCCTCTTCTAATTTTACGGCATTAGTGTTCTTACTCTTTTTTCCAGCTCCTATCATCTCGTTGAGAGTAATTTTTTTCCTAAATCTTACATATAACTGACCGTATTCATTTTCCTCCCATTCAACTATATCCTCTGGTTCAACGTTATACTTTTTACAATACACGTCAGGTATTGTAGTCTTATTTTTCTGATAAACCTTAGTTTCAACAATCATATATTTCACCTAGAAACTTTTTTTCCTAAAAATATTATTTTCATGATATATCATATAATTATATGGAAAATAGTTTTTCTTGGATGATAACTTTTCTTTAGAATAAGTTAATGCATACTTGAATGATTAATCTGAAAATGGAAGTTAAATCATGATTTAAATCAATTGAAAGTGACCGCAAGGCAATACTGGCAAAAAAAGTCAATTATACCTTATTTAAACATAGAACATGACTAACATTAAAAGAAAATAGGAGAATATGCAACTCTAAAAAAAAGTAAGGTGTAGAGTTATATTATGTTATTTTTCTCAAGCAGCTTGCTGGCCGGATCCATGCCCTGAGCTCCCAAGAGCAACACAACATCCTTTTTGTCGGCCAACTTCATCGCTTCAAGTAGGGAATCTTCCAGATTATCAAATAAAACATATTCAATACTGTTATCATCCAGTACTCTTGTAAATATATCCAATTCAGAATCAAGAACAGTATTCAAGTTATTTACAACGTCACGACTGCACGTTAATAGCAGAGTATAGTCCTCCTCATTTTTCAATGACTCAACCAGTGCCTCTGCTATTTGCCTGTTAATGTCATCACCGCGACAGCCGCGAATGGCATCAACGACGAAGAGCCTATCACCCAGCTTTGCACCGTTTTCAATCGTAAGCTTTATACCTGAAGGATTATGTGCAAAGTCATCAATGACTACCGGATTGTCCCTTAGCTTTATGAATCTTCTGGACAATGCCTTATAGTTTCTCAACGATTCGACCACCGTTTCCCGATCCAATTTTTTATAGACACATACAGCTATTGCTGCCATGATGTCCTGTATAAAATGCTTTGAGGTAAACGGCAAATCATCATATTCAATATACACATGACCATTTGCATAGATTGCATCATTTTCCCTGTAACAAATGGACAACTCGTTATCATCAAAGTATTCACCGAAATACATTAGGGTTATGTTGTCATGACCATGTACGATTTCACCCATCCTTCTAATGTTTTCATCGTCATAGTTTAAAACCAGCAATGATTTCTTATCGTCATCAAGCAGTGCCCTTGCCGCACCACCAATCTCATTTAGTAAGTCATCAAATGACTCCACCAGGTTCATGTGATCTGCGGAGGCATTGGTTATGATTGACACGTCGGTATTTAATGCACTTATCATCTGATAGGCGTGATCTTTCATGATTCTGTCATCCCACCCCTGTACCTCAGATACTTCAAGCGATATTGCATCCATTTTACCCTCCGATTCAACGTAATCGACCAATTCGACTGCAACACGTGGATCAATTAATGTATTGCCCTCCGATTCCGCATCCGTATTGGTATATGTTTTAAAGCCGCAATCGTTAAAAATAGTATAAAGTAGGTGAGAGGTGGTGGACTTACCATTGGTACCTGTTATGGCCATCCGGAATGCATCATGTGCATAATTATCCACGGTTGTCTTGATGGCATATGCCGTTGCCAGTTCTATTTTGCCTGTGACAATCAATGCCATATTCAATTTTTGTGCGGTTTTGATTGCATCATCCTGTGGATTCTGGGTTATTACACAGGAAACGTTCTTATCATTGGCTATTTCTATTCCCTTTCCGTTAATCCAATGGCGGATTACAACATCATTAGCTTTTGCCTTATTCAGGAATGTGAAATGACC
>MUZY01000214.1:0-464 GCA_003266065.1 Methanosphaera sp. rholeuAM130 | reverse complement strand
GATACTACAAAGGTTATGGCCCAATATAACAATATGATTTTCTGTTCACTCATACCATGATAGTTAAGGGTATGGTGTAACGGTTCTACCGGCAGCGTGATGATATGTGCCCTGTGCATCAGGCTTATTATCACGGAGACTATAGGAACGGCCAATGCTATGATAGAAAATATCAACGTATTTGCAAGCAGTGCCGCTACCATATAACCTGTTCCCAATGCAAATGAACCCGTATCTCCCATGAATATCTTTGCAGGATAATGGTTAAGTACCAGAAATCCAACGCATGCCCCGGACAAGACTACAAACGGCAATGAGCCAACGGTTCCCGTAGTCATGCTTGCAAAGAATGCTGATGCGAGGGAAGCTATTGCTATTATTCCTGCAGCCAATCCATCCATACCGTCGATTAGATTTACGGCATTGATTGAACCGATTATGGCAAGTATAGCCAGTGGAATCAT
>MUZY01000015.1:10504-18795 GCA_003266065.1 Methanosphaera sp. rholeuAM130 | reverse complement strand
TTGTGTCGATGATTGTTATTGAAAGTAGATTATTACTTGAAAAAGAGGACGAAAAGTTCAAATACATAAAACAAATAGCATTAAAGAAATTGCTTTAAAAGCAATAAATACATTTTTAGAAATATAGTATATTAACTGGAATTAAAATGAGTTGAGAAAATGATTATGTCTGAAAGAATTGCAATATTAATAGTTCCAATATTTTGTGCAATCATCTGCCGTTATGGATATATCTTCCATTACTTCAGAAAGTATGACGTAATGCATGTATTGACGTTGCATGTATACTATTGTATTTATTTCAAGATCTATAATGACCATACATTAAATAANNTTGTGTTTTAGTGTTTAAATCAAAAAAGTAAATACACGGGGAGGTTATGAGAATGGTAAAATTATCTAAATGTGTATATCTGGCCTGGGAATTGGGTTCTGATGAGGTAATTAACCTTAAACAAAAGTATCTTTCGGAAGATGAATTGCTGATTGGTATTTGCAGTCTTGAAAAGATATTGTTTTTGACTGAAGAAAATAATGTTAATTACAATAAGGATTATACCAATCACATTAAAGTTGAAAATGATGAAGTTTCAGACTATTTTCAAAAATACAACGTAGAACTTTCTTCAGTAAGGCGAAGCATACGAAAGTTAAAAGGTGTTGGAGATAACGAAGCTGTTACTGAAATAATTTCAAGATCAGCTTCATGTGAACGGATTTTACATGAGGCACAGCTGATTGCAGAAAGAAATGGCCTTTATGAGGTCAGATGCATCCATATTGTTGAAGCCATATTTAACAATCCATCAGAGACTATCAAAAGGTTTTTTAACGACAATAATATTAAGTTTAAAAAATCAAACGATGACCTGATAATTGAAAAGAGATCCAATTTTAAATTACCCCAAGATGCTGTGTTAAGTAATCACGGAGTAAATTTAACTCAATTGGCTGAAGAAGGCAAATTGATGCCTGTTATCGGTCGTGATAGTGAACTGTTGCAAATGATTAGAACCTTGAATAAATGCAACAAGAACAATCCATTAATTATCGGTGAAGCTGGTGTAGGTAAAACGGCATTGGTCAAGGGTTTGGCGAATAAAATCATCAATGGCCAGGTGAATGATTCGCTTCAAGACAAGCAGATAATTGAAATCAATATGGCATCCTTGGTTGCCGGAACTACATATCGCGGAGAGTTTGAAGAAAATGTCAATAATCTCATTAAGGAATGTAGAAATAATCCTGAAGTAATATTGTTTGTTGATGAAATCCATACGATATGTGGTGCAGGTGCAGCTAGGGGAGCTTTGGATGCTTCAAATATTTTAAAACCTGCTCTTGCAAACGGTGATATAGTAATGATTGGGGCAACTACATTAGAGGAGTATAGAAAATTTTTTGAAAAGGATCTCGCTTTGGAGAGAAGATTTCAGCCAATCATGTTGGAAGAACCTAGTCCTGATGATACGTTATCAATTCTTAAAGGTTTAAAGCCTAATTATGAGGAATATCATAACTTAAAAATTTCCAACGATGCTATTGAAGCTGCCGTTAATCTGTCCACCAGATATATCAACAATAGAAATCTTCCTGATAAGGCTTTGGATGTAATAGATGAAGCCTGTTCACGAAAAGTTATTCCTGAGTTGGACTCTGGCAGCCCATTAAGTGTTGAATCCACGGTTAGCATGGAAGATGTCAAGACGGTTGTATCGGAATGGACGGGCATCCCCATTTCCAATGAAAAGTCACTGTTCCAAAAGGCTCTGGAGATTGAAGACTTTTTAAAATCAAAAGTTATAGGTCAGGATTCTGCTGTCGAAAAAGTTTCCCGAAGAATAAGAAATTCATATGCGGGCATCAATAATCCCGAAAAACCGTTGGGCGTTTTCTTATTCATGGGTCCTACAGGTGTCGGCAAAACGTACTTCTCAAAGACTTTAGCCGAATTCTTCTTTGGAAGTGAAAAATTTTTAATCAGACTGGACATGTCCGAATATAAGGAAAAATATTCCATTTCAAAATTGATTGGTTCTCCTCCGGGTTATCAGGGCAATGATGAAGGGGGCTTTTTAACGAATGCCATTAAAAATAAGCCTTATTCAGTAGTATTGTTGGATGAAATTGAAAAAGCACATCCGGAGATATTGGAAGTCTTTTTACAGGTATTCGATGAAGGACGCTTGACAGATGGAAGAGGAAATACCATCGATGCCAAAAACTGTGTATTCATAATGACTTCAAATATGAAAATTGAAAGCGGAGGGGATTGTGACGTCGCATACGGTGGAACCCGGGAAAAAGCAAATGTTCACGACACTTTGGACAATTTGACTAAAATGATGAGACCGGAACTGGTAAACAGGATTGATGACGTGATAATTTTCAATTCATTGACAAAAAGCGACTATAGTCATTTGGTAAAGTTATACGTTGATGATTTGGCCAAACGTCTTTTGTCCGAAAGAGGCATTAAACTTAAGGTTAAGGAATCCGTTTATGAGTATATCGCCGATAAGGGATATGACGAGAACTTTGGTGCCAGATATCTAAACAGATGTGTTGAAAGATATTTGGAGTATCCGATTTCAGATATGATAGTTAACGGTGAAGCAATTGAAAAAGATACTATTGTCGTTTCAGCTGGACATGACGACTTGAACTTTGATATTGAACTGGGTGTTAAAACATGAATCCAAAAGATGTGGAAATGATGGTAGAAGAATTTTTTCACGGCCAGTATAAACTCGATAGATATTTGGGAACAGGTGCCTTTGCTAACGTATACCTTGTTAAACACAGATATTTGAATGATTTGGTTGCGATGAAAATCAATAGGGAACCTTTCTCTAAATTATCCCTATGGAAAAGAGAACTATCCATATGAGGTGTGATAAATGTTTATTGATGAAACTATTTACAGGACAAACGGTTTTAGAATTCTGGGTCTGGACATTACCAGCAGCAATACAAAAATAGAAAATCGGATTGCCCAAATAGATTTTTATAGGGCAAGAAAAAATATTAAGGATTACGAACCGTTAATAGGTGCTTTTGATAAGAGTAAAACGGATTTTTTATTGCCAGTCCGGCCGGAGCCTTCATACAATGAGTACCAAAATGCCAAGAACAGGTTATATGATGTTGAAAGAAGGTTTATGGATGAACTCTTTTGGTTTTGGCCCCAAAGTGTTGACGATCAATTGGATGAAGAAATCGTTGAATACTTAAAAGAAAACAATAACGCCAAAGCCATAAGATACTGGGAGGATACGTTTGACACCTATCCGGTCGACATAAGTTCAATCCATAATCTNNGAATTATCTTTAAACTATTGGTGCAAATTACTTAAATCGGATGCTTTCAAAGAATATGTTAAAAAAAGGGCAGATTCCATTAATGATCCCCGTTTGAATGAAGAATTTATGGATGAAGTGTTCAGTGAGTTACCGGAAAACTTATTGAACATAAACTATATCTATGTCAAAAAATATTTGAATTCAAAAAAACTTAGTAAAAGAAATCAGGATCATCTTTACAGACATATTGACTGCATCAAGAATTCACCCTTCGACAAGGCCATTGTCGGCAGATTTTCCTCTAAAATTATTGATGACATCGATAAAAGAATTACAGAATGTGAAAAGTCAGCTAAAGAAGCTATTGGTTGGACCTTTGATGATCAAAAAAGATATGATATAGCAATTGAACATTATGAAAGGATTTTACCTTATTTAAAAGTTTTACACATGACATTTAAGGATGACATAATATCCGAGACCGTGTTAAATGACTCATGTGACTTCATCTATAATAAAATTCCAACGGCAAGCAGCATCTCATCCATCAAGGAAGTGAATGAAGATAAATATAACAAATATATTGAAATACTCGAAATGTTGGATGAATATGCCACCGACAGGAAGATATTGGAAAAAATTCAGCCTGCTCTTTGTTATCTAATACATTCAGGAGAAGAACATGATATTGAAATTAGCGTTTATAATCATGATGGGAATGCATTAAGTGAAGTAAATGTAAGCATGACCAATATCTACACAGACAAGTCATACGTAACCACAACCGACTCCACAGGAACCTGTAAAATCAGTCAACTACCTCAGGGAAAATATTATTACAGCATTGAAAAAAAAGGATACTACCCAAATGATGGAAAAATAGATGTTGTTGATGATTCAACCCTAAACATCAGACTCAAAGAAGTAAAACCAAAACCAAAGAGATACTCAGTTGACGTTATTATTCACGACGAAAAGGGCAACATATTAAGTGATGTGAAAGTGAGCATGACCAATACCCAGAGGGATAGGACATACACTGCCACAACCGATTCCTCCGGCTTTTGCAGGATTAATAATCTGCCCATAGGCAAATACAGATTTAAAGTTCAGAAAAACGGGTACAATTCACATGATGGAAGACAATATGTTTTTGAGGATTCGAAGCTGAACATCGAACTTAAAAAAAAACATCAATCGCTTCATTCAAAAAGGTATTATCCGGATTGACTGAGAGTAAAGAATCATATATTTTAGCTGTGGCTATTATACTGGCATCTCTAGTATACTATGCTGCAACCGCTTTCTAATCGTAGGTGATAAAATGAAAAATAATCATAATCCGATGAAAGGATTGTTTAAAAGAAATGAAGATAAAAAATATCCAAAAGCTAAAGGCAATCATAAAACACGACAGGTAAATCATGCTCCCAATCAAAGGATAGAAAATAAAAAGGGAGCAAAACAGAACGCATCAAATGCACCTTATCAAAGGGAATTATCTGAAATTGATAAGGTATACCTGCAGCATATGCGTGAGATAGAAACGCAAATCGCTAAACTCATCTCTGATGTTCAATATGTGGATTCCAAGAACCCCGTTGTATCATCACAGATGAAAAAAATAATGGTTGAACTAATAACAAATGCCTGGAAAATCGGCAATATCGTTACGACCCTTAAAGAAGAAAATGAATTAGCCGACGTAAGTCAATTGTTATCGAAATATGAGAAAAGATATTTGAAGGATATCCATGATTCCAAAGACAGTCTAAAAGCGGCCAATGAATTAAAATCCATTAAAATGTGTCAGAATATAATTAATGACTCGCTACACCAGATAAGTTCGACGGCAGAATATTATACTATTTTAATGTCGAAATTATCTGATTGGGGTTTTGAAGTAAAAAATCCTATAGGTCAAAAGTATAATGTACATATGGATATGGATATACTTGCCTTTGAAGACTCGGATCCTAATCTGGAAGTGCCTGTCATAACGGAAACTAAAAAACCGGAAATATATTTGAACGGCAATAAAATTGCCAGAGCACAGGTGATTGTCAGAAAAGCGGGTGGCAAAAAAAATTCAAAGAATAAAAAGAATAGTAAAAAAAACACAAACGGTACAAAAATAGATAGTTTAAAAACACAAACAGTACAAAAATAGATAGTTTAAAAGTAGATGGTGAATAAAATGACAAATAACTCTGAAGAACTAAGAACAAAAAAAATTAATTATGGAATAGATTTAGGAACAACAACATCAATCATTTCCCACTGCGAGGGCAATGACACCCCAATAATTCCGAACCTGATAAGCGGTAGAAATTATACGCCATCAGCCGTTGCAATTGATGAAGAAGGTATTATTGACGTTGGTGAATCAGCAAAAAGACTGTCATTATCCGATGAATCAAACGCTTACACTGAATTCAAAATAAATATGGGTATGAATAAAAAATATCATTTTAAGGATGCAAATATCGACCTATTGCCGGAAGAATTATCCGCAGAAGTCTTGAAAGAATTGAAAAATTCCGTTTTGGATCAGTTAGGCCAGGAAATAACCTCCGCGGTTATTACGGTTCCGGCAGATTTTGGATTGATTAAAGTCAATGCAACAAGAAAAGCAGCACAGCTGGCAGGTTTCAAGTTTAATCCAATAATCATGGAACCTGTAGCGGCTGCCTATGCATATTCCAATTATCTGGAAGAAAACGGAACCTGGATGATGTATGACTTGGGTGGAGGTACTTTCGACGTTTCCATCGTCAAACTGGAAAATGAAGAATTTAAAAACTTGTCACACTCCGGTGATGAACGTCTTGGCGGAAATTTAATTGATTGGGATATTGTGGAAAAAATCTTTGCCAAAAAGATACGAGACGAAACAGGCATTGAAGATTTCTATAGAAAGGAAGACAAATACAAAGAAATGTTTGCAAAGCTTAAAGGTGCAGCCGAAGAAGGTAAAAAACATCTGTCCAATGCAGATAAGGCAAAGATATTCATAGAAAAACTGTTGGTTGATGATGGTGAAATTTATGACTTCAAGTATAGCTTAACTAGAGACGAACTTGAGGAAATCATGATTCCATATATCAAAAGAACAATAAACCACTGCAACGAGGCAATGAAGAAAGCAAGACTGACGGCTGACAAAATTGATTACATTATGCTGGTAGGAGGTTCAACNNAAATATGATATTGACCCTGTAACTGTTGTTGCAAAAGGTGCAGCATTGTATGCTGGAACCGTACCTGATCATTATATTCCAGGAAAATCGGATAATTTCGGACTTGATTTGGATTATAAGGGTACCGGACCAATCTATGAGAATTTTATAGTTAAGGGAAAAGTATTGTCAAATAAGGTTAAGACATTTGAAGGATTTTCAATCGAATCAATCAACGTCAAGACAAAAAGAAGCACAGGTAAAATAGCGGTTGGAAATGACGGATCATTTGTATTTGAACTATATCCCGAAGATGAAATAAATAAATTTTCAATAAAGGTATATGATTCAGCAGGTACATTGGTTGAACTTGATGAAGAATCTGCCAATTCCATTGAATACAAAGTTGGTCACGATCAGGTAATTATATTACCCCACACCATAGGTTTGGGATTGGCCGATGACAGCCTATTTGTCTTGGCTAAGGAAGGTTCCGTTTTACCGTATCATACCATGGAAGTCTTTAAAACAACAAGCAAGGTAACAGCAGGTGACGACGACAGTTACATTTCAATACCAGTATATAACGGAACCGCCAATAGGGCATCAAACAATTCATTGGTTGGAGAATTATTAATCGGCGGAGAAAAGGTTAAAAAGTCCATATCAGAAAAAAGTGACGTGACATTTACCGTAGAAATTGACAGGTCACGTGACATGAAATTTGACGTCTTTGTACTTGATAGCGGTGAAAGGTTCCAATTCAACATCTTTGAATACGATAATCTTGATGACCCCGATTTGATTAAAAGGAAATTTAAAGAGGTCATAAACAAATATGAAAGCATCAAATCAAAGTGTCACATGATGATTGTCAATGATAAAATTGACGCATATCTTAATCAGATTGAAGAGGAAAATATCATCGGCAATATTTCCGATTTCATAGAACGTTCTGAAAATGATGAAGATGCAATTTACCAGGCAAACAAACTCATTAAAAAACTGAATGAGATATTAATTAACATTGAAAGTTATTTTGGCCAAAAAAACAAAATAAAAAATATTAGAAGTTTAAGAAATTATGTTAAAGACGTGGTTGACGATAAGGGAAATTATGAAGATAAGGAAAGATTTGAAAGAATTTCCGACCAACTAGATGAAGCTATTGACAACAAAGACTACATTAAGGTAGATAAACTTGAAGATGCCTTAAAAGAAGTTAAAGATGATCTTGTTGATCCATGTGAACAAAATAAATTAGCTTTAAATTACCTGATACGCTTTGCGGATTATGAGGATGAAGATGAAGAATTGGTAAATGATTTAAAGAAAGAAGGAAGAAAAGCTATTTTTGACAATAGCTGCTACAGGATACATAATGTTCTAGTGCAACTTGCCAGCCTTCGAATTAGAGATGATGAGGATGATGATAAAGAAGATCCGTTCTATGAGAATAGACTTCAAAAATATTAACTTTCATCATTTCCTTTTTTTTTAACGATAGGAGATATTGCATATAATAATTAAAAATAGTGGTTTGGATGACATTGATGCAAGAGATTATACTGGCAGTGAATATAATCACATCAGCAAAGATAAATGCATGAATTATTATTGGATAATCGATGATAATACAATGCACATACATCTTACTTTCAGTTACGATTACTCCAAATTAAACCAAATGACAGGCAATAAACATCTTCCTTTCAAGCGTTTAAATATTTTTTAAAACATAAAAAGTAGTATGAATTGATTAATTCAATGCATGAATACAAGACTGTGAAGTATTGCAAATCGTATTTA
>MUZY01000015.1:1865-10435 GCA_003266065.1 Methanosphaera sp. rholeuAM130 | reverse complement strand
TTATATCTACCATTACATTCTATCGGTTCCGGAATACGTCAAGAATGAGGAAAATGATGTCGATTTAAAACTCATAACGATTCTGAAAAAGGCCATTGACATTATCGGTAACGTATCCGGTGATGAGGTTATTCAGGAAGAGGAAAAGTTCATATTCGATTCGGTTAAAATCATTGCAGATTACATAACAGGCAAAGCTCCGAGTACGGATAACTGCAATTATCTCTATGAGTTACTGCTGACGTTTTTTGAGTTCTATGAAAAGAAGATTCAATATGACTTAAACATCATAAGCAAGGATACCTTCAACAAGATATTCGATGAATATTATCGTGTCCTCTTGAATCAGGAAAAAACGTTCATCTATTCCATTTTGGATGAGGAGGACAAGGATTCCTTTGAAGATTTTATCTTCAATTACCTGACTGAAGAATCATTGATTGAAGTCAAAGAGAATAAGGAAAACAATTTAAAGCTTGACGAATTTCTTGATGAACTGATGAAGGGTTAACATAATCCCCTAAAACTTTTTTCAGGTAAACTAAAGCAGATGAATTCCCATCATCCTTAAACTAATAAAACAATTCTCCATAATTACAAAGTTGTTCTTTTTAATAGATTTCTTATACATGAGCTGATTGAAAATATTGATTTAAATGATGATATTGATGTATAAAAATAATTTGACGATTAATATACTCATATTATATTAAATAATAGGTCAAATTATTATATATAAAATTAATATTAATTAATATACAATACAATATAACTACACTTGTAAGGATATGAAAAAATCTGTCAAAAAAGATATTCTTTAGCAATTGTATGGATACATTACATGAAAAGGTTACATGATTTGTAAAGGTAAAAGTTGAAAGAAAATGAAAAAACATTTTCAATCAATATCCTTTTTTTTATCTATCCTGACGGATAATCATAACGATCTAAATCAGGACTACGTTTAAGTTTACCTTGACCCGTTTGAACATAAACATTTCCAGTATTTTTGTTTTTATATATACCTTCACCTACGCCAACATATTCCCCACTATCCTCCGGATTATCTGTTGTGTAAACTGTATCACTGCTAGATTTCTTTTGACTATTGCTAGTTTTTGTAGTTTTCTTTGTTTGCGTATTTGTATTTGTGGTATTGTTGGTGGTGGTGTTGTTTGTATCGTTTAGCGTTATATTCGTATCATTAGTTGTGTTGTTTGTCGTATTATTGGTATTAGCCTGTTGCATTGAAAATACTGTAAATAGCAATAATACTACGATTACTCCTCCAATTATTATTAATTTAGGCATTTCTCTCATAAAATTTACCTCCAATTATTTGTATTTATTATTGTAATCATTCCACCATATCATTATCGTATCTTGACATCTGTTGAGTTTCAGTTATTTGACTGTTATGTTATTCATCATTTAATAGATTTACTATAAAGTACTCTAACTTTATTCTTAAATCCAGAATTTGTCATATGAATGTTTTTCCTCCAATCATGAGATTCTGTATTCACTCATTTATTGTCATTATGTGTTAGCCCATAATTTTTGCAGTGACTGCAATGTCTTCCTATTTTTTGTTGTGCATTATGTGTTTAAGTGTTTCATCATGCGCATATTCGTTAATGATATCTTAATAATTCCCTAATCCATATGCAAGTATAGAGTAAAGATAATCTATCTAAGATTACTTAATCATATAATGATTACATAACATACATAATCCATATTGAATTACATAATCACATGATGATTATTAATCATAGATAATCACATTAGGATTACATAATTTCATAATGATTATATAATATTGGAAACATACATTTACATATAAAGGAAAGGAAGTATTGAAATGGCCAAATTACCATGGGGTACAAGACAAAACTTATCTGATGATGAATTTTTCAATAGAACAAGAGAATTGACTATTATAAAAAACTTATTATACTCAACAAGTCAAGCAAATCCTCCTGAAATATTATTTTCAGGTGTCAGAGGTGTGGGTAAAACAGTTTTTTTAAATAAAATCAAAAGAGACCTTGATAAGGAGGGTTACCTGGTTGTTTTAATTGATTTTTCTACCGCTGAATGTTATCAAAGAAATAACCTTTCATTAAACGGATTGCTTAAACATTATTATAATGAATTAATCAAGGAATGTCATAGAAAGGGATTAAGTACTATAACCAAGGAAATCTCAAAATTTTATAAAACAAAAAATTTCAAATTAAAGGACATAACCGTTGTTAAGGATATTCCCATTCCCATCTTTGGTGGTGAAGAAGATATCGATAAATTAAATGATTTTGTACTGGAATTACCCCAACAGATTTATGAAAATAACTCCGACATTTTAGAGGGAGTTATAATAATGCTGGATGAATTTCAAATCATAAAGGATTTAGACAAATATTTAGACTCTTTCTTATGGATGCTTAGAGGACACATACAAAACCACAATAATACTGCATATATTATAACCGGTTCAATGAGTTTGCACGATCCATTACTTCAGAACATAGCAAGCAATAATGGAGTATTTGGTGGTCGAATGTTAACACAGCAATTAACTCCATTTAGTAAAAACACGACAAAAGAATATTTGGATGAAAAAATGCCATCATTACACTTTAACAATGAATCATTTGACAGATTCTATAACTGCACTAACGGCAGCCCATACTACGTAAATACACTAGCCAACTATTTACCGGAAAATGTGGAACTGACAGATAAAATAGTAATAGACATATTTGATGAAAATCTGGATCAAATAGTAAAAAAACTACTGGTAACATGGGAAAAATTATCCAATAGAGAAAAAGACATATTCATAGAATTAATGGAAAAAGAACTTATACGCAAGGATTTGGCAAAAAAATTAGAGGTACAGTCCGGTTCACTAAGCAAACCACTTAACAAACTGCTAAATCTAGACCTGATTAAAGTTAACAATGGAGTCTATGCTGTGAATGAATTATTACTAAAAAGATGGTTAACCAATGAATATAAAGAAAAAGGATACTACCCATATCGATTTGATTAATAACTAATATTAAAAAATAAGAAGAACAATAATTTTCCACATCCTATAATCAGCAAAAGATATTATAAATATAACATCAAATATAAATAACAATCAGAAGGATTTTTTCAATGAATAAAGATGATTTAAATGATTAAAATGCTAAAAAAGAAATACAACATTAACCCAAACTATTTGAAGATGAATATCGTATATTTAATCTTAATAATTTCAAATATAGTACTTTTTATAGGATTGATTGACTATAACATTAAAAGTGGGGTGAACATCAACCTTGAAAGCTGGGATTACTTTTCGACCGTCATTCCGACCATTATAGTTTTAGGATTTATAACGACAAGACTGACTAAACTAAGGGAAAGGGAAAGTTCACTATATGAGATTGGATCACTGATTATGATAACAATAATTAGTCTCATGGCTTCCTATTTCAGTGACAAGTCAAATACGGCAGCACTTTTCGGGCCTTATCTTGAGATGTTCAGGGCATTATCCGTAATTTTAATATTTATTCTTATGGCTACGCTACTTAAACCGTTCAAGGAGATCTTACAGGGAAAATATGATAAAAGAAATCTTTTAATATGCTTTGTCATATTTGCTCTGCTTGGTCTTTACGCTACACGATTCCACATTGACGTTGACGGTACCCCTGCCAACGTCAGATGCATGGTGGTTATGATTAGCGGTTTATTTGGAGGTCCATTTGTGGGAATACCGGTAGGTATAATATCAGGAGCGTTCAGATACAGCATGGGAGGTTCTACTGCCCTGCCATGTACCGCTGCAACTGTACTTAGTGGAGTTGTCGGTAGCCTGATATTCAAGTGGAATGACAGGAAATTCCCCCAGCCTATCACGGCAATCATCCTGATGTTTTTATATACAGGATTTGAAATGATGCTTGTTATCCTACTTACTCCACAGGATATTTCATATCCACTTATTCAGAACATTTACCCCGAAATGTTGTTTGCATCCGTTATAGGAGTGGTATTGTTTTCACTTGTTATCCGGGATCAACGGGAGAAAATAAACTCTCCAAGTGCATACGAAGAAATCAGGAAAGACCTTGAAGATGAGCTGAATTCAGATGATGAGATAACTGAACTTAAAAAGGAGATTGAATGGTTAAAAGATGAGATTAAAGAGCTTAAAAAAGGTTAACTGATGGATTTTTTAAGTATGTCCATGCATAACAATAGTTAATACGTGTAGACTATCTACCGTTTAACAAAGTCTAAAAAAGAAAAAAGGTTTAGGTTAAAGATTTGATAATGCCAATTGCCGGATTATCCTCATCAGCCGGAATTGGCTTATTCTCATCTATAGCCAGGGAAACAATATAATTTTTGTTATTCTTCTTGAAAGTGTAAAATAGGCAGTTATATCCCTTACTATTAAAGCTTTGCTGATTTATTTTGATGCCGTCAAGTGTATAATTCTTTTCCTCGACAAGGTTATAACCCTTCTTGATACGGTTATCCCTGGCCTTTGACGTATCGATAATGGAACCCTCATAGATACTCATGACATAATCATCGTTGTACATGACCATCTGGTTATCCTGCTCCATAAGAGTATACCCGTCAGGAATACTGAATGAAGACTTGCCGTAGACAACGGTATCATCAGCATAAATGGCCGAAACGCTTAAAAAAGCTAAAAGTAGAACACCTACTAAAAATACGGACTTGAATTTCATATTAAACAAACACTCCCATTTAATTAATTTAAAATATTTGATATAATAGTATGTTATGTGCTTAGAAGTATTAAAATATTTCCATATAAGTTAATGACATCTAAGGTAAAACAATGGACTTATTGGTATTCTAACGTAAATCAACTGCACTGATATCCCAAACAAGTAGCATAATCTTATCATCTACCTCAACCTTTCAAGCTGTAGTGTTTTTGTTCTTATTTGCTATTGTCCATTCGAATTCCCATATTTACTGTTTTAACAGTTTTACATATCTTAATCTTCTTTTATAATGTGTGGCTTTGAAAATGTGGTTGAAAAATATATTGCTTTAAAAATGATATGTTTATATCTATTCATGCAACATATGCATATTTATTTTTACATAATATTTTTTTTATATAGTACTTTTTAGGATTGTTTATATTTATTATATTTTATTGTATTATTTTTTAATTTATTCCTATTTTATCGAAACATTTATATACTGATTATGTTATATATGATTATATGTTCAATTAATGTTGGATGTTATAGTTATGATGATGAGTGCGAATTGTTTTTTGTTGATTAAAAGAACGTGCAACAACCCCATTTAGAGGTTTTTTAGCAAGATTTTCTTATAACTATGTTCATAATTATCAAAGATGACTTGATATTATGTTTAATATATACTATAAAGATATATACAATTCATATGGCAAAATACTCGTCACACAACCTCAAAATTAAAAAAAAAAGTATCAATAAACGTAAAATCAGAACGAAAAGGATAATCAGACAAGCTGAACCAGATATTCAATTTAATTCCCATTTTCCACTAAAAATGAGAAGTTTAGCAGTTATTAAGATAAGTTATATATTACAAGTTTAATAAATATTTAAATAGGTGTTACAAATGACATATGTTAACTCAAATCAAAAGAGAGAATACCATAACGATGAGTTATATAATATTTTTGATTTGATTCAAACTCCATTAAATAAATCTCACTTAAATAAGAACAAACAAAATACGGTAGAGGTAATTAATTATTTGGATTTAAATATAGCTAATATGAGGAAATATTATCCAAAAATTACCCGAATATTAAAAAATAATGAGTTCTATAAAGAAGATTTATTACATGACTTTATGAAAATACGCTCTATGTCAATATATATCTTTGATTATCTGGAAAAAATTACTGATAATAAATATAATAGTGATTTATATCCTTATTTGAATATTATCTATGATTATATGCGATTTGTTGATATTCTGTTGGATGATTTTCATAATGTTTTAATTTACAAAAACAATTTTGTTCGGGAAAAAATTTCATATGATGATTATTCTGAAGAATATTTAAATTATAAAAGAAAATTAAATCAAAACAGAAATCTATTTTATGAAAAAATTTATAAGAACAATGAATATATTGATACTGACACCGTTAAAAAAATATGGAGTAAAGAATATGTCAAAGGAGAATATAAATACAAATAATGTCTGTTTGGATACCAATACTATCATATCCTTGCTTTTTTTTATTGAACCGGCACATTCAGTTATAAATAAATATCTTGAAGGAAATTCAAATGATAAGTTTTATTATACAAAACACATATACTCTGAATGCGAAACTATATTCAGACAAAAGTTAGACTTCCTAGATGACATTATAGAAGATGTGATCTTATTTTTAGAAGATAATTATAATAAAATGTATAATCAAAAGCAATTTACATCCTCTTTCACTAATTCAAACAAAAACTATTATTATAAACAAAGTAAAGTGGATATAAACGATATCATAAGTATATTAAGTATAATTTGGGATAAACATTGTAGTGAAAACATGGATGGATTTTATCTAAGCCAAATATTTTTTAAATACCAACACTTTCTAGATAATTATCTAATTAAATATAAACAGACTATTTACAATAGGTTAATATTAATTAATGGATATACACAGGAATATCCTCAAATAACAGACAAATTATTAAGTCATGGCTCACATAAAAAAGATAATGAAATCATATTAGATATTTATGAATATCACTTGAAACATAATATATTATTCAATTTTGTAACATTTGATAAATCATTTTATAATGCATTGAAAGAATGTAATTTTGATTTTTTAATTGAAATATATGACTATGAATGCATTAAGACATTTGTGAATTAATAATCAGAATTTAAGCTTTCTGATAGATATGTGTATTATGTGCTTGTTACTCATTATAATAATTCTCAAACTGTATAACAAACATATGAAAGATTCAAATTATACTTTGTCAAATGTTTAAAGTTCTTACATTAATCAATACACAATGTATAGCACAGATTCCATGTAAAATAACAAGATATAGCAAAGGAAAATCAGATGAAAAATTAAAAAAAAGAGAGTATTCATATAGTCAAAAAATATGTCAACCTAGAGTAACTATACATAAATAAATAATACTATAAACGACAAAACTTTATCCATGCAAGAAATAAAGATAAAAAAGGAATACCTGAATCTGCTCGGACAAGTCAAAAACATAACCCTAGTGATTCTCATAGTTCTGGATTTAATGTTCATAATTCTCTCGGCAGTATCCAACTTCGACATGCAAACCGAAAAGCTGCTTCTGGTATTTGACATAATAGTCTGCATAGTCATATTCATAGACCTGATATACGGATATCTAACAAGCAATAAAGGACTGCATGAATACTTCATTACAGACAAAAACATCATAACGCTAATCAGCATACTTCCATTGGATTTGATACTCTTCCGTTACTTCATGATATTTAGGCTATTCAGATTCCTGCGAATACTGAGGGTAGTACGTGTATGGCATCTTAAGGATAACGGCGTCATACGATTCTTTGTCAGCCATCATGTCTTTAACGTATTGTTCGTTATATTCATAGTATACACCGCATTATCAAGCGTGCTGTTATTATTATTTGACCCTTCGGTTTCAAGTCTGGGGGATGGAATCTGGTTTACGCTGATAACTTCAACAACGGTAGGATATGGGGATATTACACCAACCAGCATAATCGGACGTGCAATCACCATACTGACTATTATAATGGGAGTAATCTTCGTATCAGTATTCACGGCATACCTGTCAAGCATCTACGATAGACAATCATATAATATGGCACGAGAAGATATAGAAGACGTAATACAAAAAAATGGGGAAGATATTAAAGACCTTAAAAATCAGATGGACAGACTGGAAGAAAAAATAGATAAATTGATAGAAAAGAAGGAATAAAGTGTAAAGAATTGTTTTTTATAGGGTAATCTAATTATGCACACCAATTAACAGCAAAAACAGGTTACGGATAACCCTTTTTTATCATCAGATATCAGAAAGATAAAATAACCTCCAATACATCTGCATTTTTTTTGATTATTCTATTTCAGGGTATCCTTGCTGATATCATATCTGGTTATGTTGTTTTTTCCAACAGATTATGTACATTCAATCAGACAAGTCTTCTTTCCCACGTGCACTTTTAGCTTTAAAAAGAAATGTTCTTATTCTAGTATATTAATGATTGAATGATATGAGTGAATACTTTGAAAAATTATAACATTATGGATAAGGTCGCAATTAAATAATATTATTCATATATATAATTATAGACTATTAGTTATTGCAGATGATTATTTATGAAAATGAAGGGAGTATTTCTTGAAGAAAAAGCAATAAATAGGGGAGATATCTCATTGGATGAGATTTCCGAATTGTTGGATCTTACAATCTATGATAACACGACTGAAGAGAATAAGTATGAACATATCGGTGAAG
>MUZY01000015.1:1511-1788 GCA_003266065.1 Methanosphaera sp. rholeuAM130 | reverse complement strand
TATAGTACCGACAGTGTTGTCCAGCTTACATGGGCATTTATACTTGAACAGGTATGCAATCTGGAAATTCACGCAAAAAGTGTCAAGGATGGTGACTGGACGGAATCTGAAATATTTTGCTATTGGCTTAAGCCAATAACTGAGCTAGCCGGTAAGACTCTGGGAATCATAGGCTATGGAAATATCGGCAGAAAGGTTGCCCAAATAGCCAAGGGCTTTGGAATGAATGTAATTGTAAATACCATGCATCCTGAAAAATATGATGATGACGGGATAT
>MUZY01000015.1:0-1479 GCA_003266065.1 Methanosphaera sp. rholeuAM130 | reverse complement strand
TCAACGTCTCAAGGGGTGGACTTGTAAACGAGAGTGACCTGAAAGATGCCTTAAACACCGGAAAAGTATTGTCCGCCGGCGTTGATGTTGTCTTATGCGAACCCATGGATAGGGATAATCCGCTGCTTGATGCCAAAAATATCATGATAACGCCTCACATGGCATGGGCAAGTGTTGAATCAAGACAAAGACTTGTACATGAAATTGCCGAGAACTTCAGGGCATATCTTAATGATGAAAAAAGGAACGTGGTTAATTGAATAATTGATTGAATGATTTTGTTGTACTTTTAGTCAAACTCTGTGATATTCGGATTTATATATTGTCCATGGTTTTTGAGTTTTGTCATCATACTGGATTGAAAATGTCGGACATCTATGTAACTTCTTAAACACATTACACAATAATCTACAATCCAGAACGGTTTTCCATCAATTACTTCTATTGCATTTATGGACAATCCTTAGCACAAAGTCCACAGGAAATACAGCTATCAAGAACATGCAAATGTTCTGTTTAATATGTTTTTCATAGTTTTCTATAAAGAAGAAATCATCTACAGTTGAAGGTAACTACAGGAAATCGTTGGAACGATTATCCCTAATGATTCCTTTTCTGGAACCTCTATTTCAAAATCTTCTTCTTTCATAATCTGATAATTGAAATACAGTTTTCATTACTATTTTCACTTATTCTTTGTGCCAAACATTTATTGTTTCCTCTTGAGAAAAGTAAATAATCATTATAAATAACTGTTACCTGTTAATTATTGTTTAGAAAGATATTAATAATTAGCTATTTTAGAAAGTCAAAGTTTATATGTCATCTTTAATTGTTTAATAAATTTGAAATTACTTGTTGCCAATTTCAGATTCTACACGACCCATAATGAAACACAAATCACTTAAACGATTAATATAAATCAGAACATTATGATTCACATCTTCTTGGGCAGCCAAACGTAGCAATTGACGTTCTGCACGTCGTGTTGTAGTACGTGCAATATCCAAGGCTGCCTCAGCAAGGGTATCACCCGGCAATAAAAAGTTAGATAATGGTTCCAACATAGCATCATACTCATTAATCATGGTTTCTATTTCTATAATATCTGCATCCGTTATATAAGGCTCAGATAAACCAATACTAGCTATATCAGACATAAGACTGGATAATTTTTTTTCTAACTCCACGATAGTCGTACGAATATCATCGCGAGTAGCTGTAACTCGAGCCAATCCTAACGCTGATGTTATTTCATCAACATTGCCGTATGCTTCTACCCTCATACTATTTTTAGCTATACGTTCACCTGTATAAAGTCCCGTTGTCCCTTTATCACCTGTTCTAGTATAAACTGCTGCTTTTTTCATATGTTACACCCATTATATTTTAGATAATATTATCTTTACACTTACAAATAGTTATGTACATCAAATCTATATAACATTTTTCCATTCCACCTCTATAATAACTGGCAGA
>MUZY01000162.1 GCA_003266065.1 Methanosphaera sp. rholeuAM130 | reverse complement strand
GAAAAAGCAAGTAATGAACAGTTAAGAAATATCCATTTAATCAATGATTGATTATTTAAAAATTTGTTTTTTTTTTTAATAATGACTTTCTTTGGCAGTTACTGATTTCACAAATATTTTAAAAAATAATATTCCATATCATTGCAATGTTTATATATTATTTTTTAATTGCAAAAAATAAATATGGGAAAATTTAATAAATGACTCATTATATGTTAATTAATAGAGTTAGTTTCTTTTATTTTTGATATAATCTCTATAATCCTATTATCAAATGTGTGATGTTCTAGAACTATCTTCTGGCCCTTTTTAGCTATTTTTAATCTTTCATCTTCATGAGTAAGATAATATTTAATTTTTTCATTTAAATCATTTATATTATCATAAGTAACAAGTCCTCCTTCAAATAAAGTATCTGCGGACGGAATCTTATCGGATATTACGAATGTGCCACAAGCTAGTGCATCAAATAATCTATTAGATGGAAAATCTTCATCTCGCATATCATCCCAATGATCATTTAATAATACCTTTGTTGAAGAATATGCCTTGTATAATTGATTATTTGGAATATACTCGGATTTTATGTATTCATCGTCTATTATTCCCTCCCACATTGCACCATAAACATCCAGTTTATGTTCTGTTGGCAGCAAATCCTTAAGAATCTTCCTGTATATTAATCGTGAGTTTCCGACAAATAATAATTCAGTATCATATTCACTGTCATATTCCCTGCAGAAAAGTTCCGGATTTGTACATTGAAGTAATGCCTCTACATCTGCATTGACTAGTGAATCAATCTTTTGTGCCCAGTATGTTGATGCTATATATACCTTATCATATTTTTCATATTCTCCAAATGTTATATCATCCGGATGTGATATGTTCCACATTATATTATAGTGCTGGGACTTTGGCATGTATTCTGATAATCCTCTAAGTACTATTGCAACATCATAAATTCCATCATTTAAGCTATCCCAGTCATCCAAGAGTTGGATTTTTGATGGACAGTCATTCCTGATAAATTCCCTCTGCAGATTTATTCCAAAATGATAGTCTCCCCATTCATTCTTATCCTTATCCTTTGGTATAGGTGCTTTAATTATTATCTTTGTACTGTTTACATATTCTTTAAGTAATTCAATGAATTTTTCAGCTCTGATTTGATATGTATGTTCTTTTTTGACAATATCCTGCAGTTGTTTTATCTTTTCATCCCGTTTATCCGGATTGTCCAAGTAGTAGGTTATTTGTTGGGTCAGCTCCTCCTTGGAATGATATTCTGGCAGCAGGCCATCAAACAATTCCTGGTTTCCTATTGTACAGTTTGTTATGATTAGTCTGCCTGATGCTATACTGTCAAATACTCGGCTGTTTACAGAGCCATATTCTATTGTTACATGATTTGCATCATCTATAACCAGCTTTGTTGATGCATAGATGCTTGGAAGCTCATCATATCTTATAAATCCCCTATGATATTTGGATAAGGCAGGTATCTTATTCCAGTTTGCACCATATAGGTTGAACTTATAATTTATATCCTCCGGACTGAGACATTGTATTATCTGTCTATCTGCATCCCAGTAACTTCCCGTAAAACAATAGTCACAGATATATTCATCCTTTTTGGTGTTTGTCTGTTGTGAAAACATATTTGTATCGGATGCTATTGGAAATAGCGTTGGAATAAAGCCTGTATTGTCCTTTATGTAGTCTATGGCTTTTCTGCTTGATGCAAGTATTATGTCAAAGTCTTCAAAGTATTCCTGTTCTACCCATCGTTCTATCCAATTACGTACCCATGCTACCTTAATTAGCAACTTATTTTCACATTCAATCTTATTCAAATCATACCTGTCCAATAACGATATTACCACATCAATGTCCTTATCCAAGTTATACCAGTCTGAATCTGCATTTGCAGAACGCATTGCATAGAATTTTGTTTCATATCCCATGTTATTTAATTGGTCTGATAAGCCTAGTGACGTGAAGTAATCACCAGCTTGTGCATTTTGTCCTTTTTCTGTTACTGTCAATGCAATTTTCAGTCTTTGATCTGTGAAGAGTTTTCTCTTTGTAATCTTATCATTTAGAACCTCTCTTTTAAGCCAGGTGTTCCATTTTCTATTGAAGATTTCTAAGTTATTTAAGCGTCTATTCTTAACAATTTGCTTCTCGTTTGTCTCCTGTGTTCCAAATTCATAATGGAAGAGTATTGAATTGGGATTGTAATAATTCCTATATCCTTTCTTATATAGCTTTAGACATAAATCAACATCTTCATATCCATAATTGTATCTGTCATCAAATCCTCCTACCTCTAGGTATTTGGATTTTTCCACCAGCAGTGATGCTGCTGTAACGGCTATTCTTTCCTCAATTTCCGTTTGATTAAGATCGTATGGTATTCCATTGTCCTTATTGTATGGCTTTATAGAGCCTTTATCCTGTCTGAAGACTATTCCTGCATGCTGTATCGTATATGACTTTGTCTTGTTATATACAGAAGTTGTACAGTCAGGATATATTAACCTGGATCCTACTGCTGCTATATTCTTGTTTGATAATGCCGTGTCCATCAGATGATTTAGCCATCCGTCAAATACCTCCGTATCATTGTTGAGAAATAGCAGATATTCTCCCTTGGAAATATCTACTGCCTGATTGTTTGCTTCTGAAAATGATTTGTTAATCTTATTTTCTATCAGTACGATTGGCAATGCCGTTTGCTGTTTTATTATTTCTATGGAATCATCCTGTGAATTGTTATCTACTATAATCAGTTCATAGTTTGGATAGTTTGTCCTTTCTTTGAATGTTTTAAACAGTCTTTGAAGATGTTCTCTTCCGTCTCTATTTAGCATTATTATTGAAACATATGGTGCATCTGATGAGTATCTTGTGTAACCAATCCGTTTAATATGTTCATATATCTGATTGACATAGTTTTGTTTTGTCGTATTGCCCATGTATTTTATTGTTCTTGAGCGTCCCTCATCGAATCCTACTGTAATATAATGTATTAATGGATTTACATCCATGTTTTTTACATCCTCATTTGCATAGAGGTAATAGTTTGTACTGAAAGTTTCTGATGGATTGTATCCTTTTTTAGCTCCCTTGGTTAAATAATGATAAATAGAGCCTTCCAAGGAGTATTTTGCCTCTTCATATTTATCCTGATAGTATTCTTCATCAAAAAGACCAGATTCTTCTATTATCTTTACCTGTTCATACAGTTCATCCTGTCTGCTTTGCTCCTGGGCTATGACTGTCTTGGTTTTAAAAGCTGAACGACCTTCCCGCCTACCATTAGCAATATAATGTACATATGGATTTTCTGCAAATGCACGTACATCCGGATTGTTTTTAAAGTAATAAGCCGTGTCAAAATGTCTTGTCGGATTATAACAGTCATAATAACCTTCGGTTACATAATGTTCTATAAGGTTAATGTTTTCATCAATCAATTGCGGATTCTGTTCGAGATAATATTCTTCATCAAAGGTATTTGAGTCATCTATGATGTCTACACAGTAATTTATCTGATCAGGTGTTAGCTGCATTACTGTTGGCATCTCTTCATCTGCTTCCAGGATATAATGTACTAATGGATTTAAGTTATCCCCGTTAAGTTCCTTATATTTGAGACTGTAGAATATTGTGTCAAAGTTTCGTGATGGATTAAGTCCATCATCAGCTCCCAGGTAGAGGTAATGCTTAAATAAGTCCACATCAGCATCTTTCAATAATGGATCCTGACTCCTATAATATTCCTCATCAAATAATCCCTTTTGAATTGCTATTTCCTTTATGTTATTGATTTGTTCATCATTTAGCTTAGTTGTACATTTTCTTCCTTCCTTGACTCCATATAATACATAGTGTTCCAGTGGATTGAATTGTGATTGTCTTACATCCCCATACATTCTCAGATAATAGTCCGTGTCAAAGTTATCTGAGGGATTTTTACCTTCCTTATATCCTATCTGCAGATAATGATCTAGCAAGTCCATGTCACATTCTGTTAGCTCGGGGTATTGGTTGATATAGTAGTCATAGTCAAAATAGTTTTTTTCAATGATAAGTCTTTTTGCATCATGTTGTTTTTTCTTGTTGATTTTATCCTTGAATAATTCTTTTAGCAAAATGTACACTTTCCTTTAATTATTAATATAAAGATATATAAATTCATATATAAATCATTTTTCAGGAAAATATTGATTATAAAGATTTTTTTAATAAAGTCATGAAGTATTAGAAGTATTGACTAGGGTTGAAGTATATGAAAAAGGAAAGAAATATAACAGATTATCCGATATGTCCCAAATGTTTATCACGAATAATTAAAAATCCTAATTATAGGGACAACTTAGCTGTAAGAGTTATTGAGGATGGTGAAGAATGCCGTATCTGTGAAAATCTATTATATAAGAAGGATAAGATTTTAGGACTTATCAAAAATAAAATCAATATATTGGATGTGGAGTTTAATTCATTCATAATAGCCTGTCAGATAAACAGCAATAAGATTAAGGATAATGAAAGCTATATTCATAATATATTAAATTACCGGGGAAATGACAGCGTTAAACAACATCTTAAACGTGAAGTTGGAGTTCTTGTTGCTAAGAAGCTGCATAAACGTATAGATTTCAAGAATCCTGATGTCATTATTATGATAAAGATTAAAGACGGCATATATAAACACTCACCATATGATGATTTGAAGAATATGAACATATTCATAGATTCAAATCCCATCTATATCGAAGGAAAATATCGCAAACTGGTAAGGGGCATTCCACAGACACACTGGCCATGCAGCAATTGTAAAGGCAAGGGATGTAAAGAATGCAATTATACCGGCCAGCAATATGAAGTTACTGTTGAAGGACTTATTGCAAAACAATTACTGCTTATAACCAGGGGAAATCATACCAAGTTTCATGGATCAGGACGTGAAGACATAGATGTACTAATGCTTGGAGAGGGAAGGCCATTTGTAATAGAAGTCAAACATCCATTTAAGAGAAATATTGACCTGAAATTACTCAGACGCGTTATCAATAGTCACAGCAATAAAATGATAGAAGTCAATGATTTGAAGTTTACCGATAGAAGTCGTATTGCAGAAATCAAGAACAGCTCCGTTGAAAGCTATAAAATCTATTCTGCCATTGCCGAATTTGAAAATGGTGTTACCAGCAATGACATTGAAAAGATTCGGAAAATGACTGTCATCAATCAGAGAACGCCATTAAGAGTAAAGCGTAGACGTGCAGATTTAGTTAGAACAAGGACAATTGAAAGTATTGATGTTGAAAGAATTAACAGTAAAAAGTTACGGTTAATCATCAAATGTCAGGGAGGATTATATATCAAAGAATTAATATCAGGTGATGATAATCGTACAAAACCAAGCGTATCAAGCATAACGCATAATAACGCAATATGTTCACAGTTAGATGTTTTAAAGGTTCATATTCCACGATAAACATCTTAATTGCTCCATCCATATGATATTAACCTTTCATATTAACTTTTTTTAATCTCAAAAATATAGATATACTTATAAACTATAAAATTGATATATATTATACAATATTAAAACATAGACTATATTCTTGTTTTATAATGATTAAAAAAATCCTATAATAAACCTATAAAAACCTTTTAGGATTAATCTATTTATTAAAAAAACCTAAAAATTACAAGAAATCAAAAAAGCAACTATGTTTATAATTAATATTCTTTTCTAGCTCTAAAAGAATAAGATAGAAGAAATAATTTCATTAAGGATAATTAGAAAAAGTATTCAAAAGCTAAATAATTAGTCGAATACGATATAGCTATAATTATCAATAAACCTATAGGACATGTGATTAAGCCTATAAAACCTATAAATCACAGTCAAAAAAATATAAAACCTATAACAAATTCTATTTAATAAAATGAGATGATATAGATGAAAAAATCAAAAGGATTTAAAAGTCGGTCAAGATATAAACTTAAAAAAAGTATAAGACCAAAACGAGCTAACATTATAAGTAAAAAAATACAAGTATTTGAAAACGGTCAGAAAGTACATATAATAACTGATTCAAGTTTCCAGAAAGGACAACCACACCCTAGATTCCACGGATTAACAGGTGAAATTGTAGGTACAAAAGGTAAAGCATACCTTGTAGGTATAAAAGATGGAAACAAAGCAAAAGAATTAATTATCAGACCAGAACATCTTAAACTACAAGAACAAGAGTGATTATGATGATTGGAAAAAAAGTCATCGATAGTGAACCTATAACAATATCAGAAGCTAAAGAAATTCTAATGCAAAAAGTTGAAGAAAAAACTGATGAAAATAATGAAGTCGATGGTCACCAATTTACATATGAACAAAACTTAACAATTGATTATGTTAATAAGTTTGCCCTACTTTCTGCAGAAGATGCAAAAGAATTAAGAGGCAAATTAGAAGAATATGTTACTCCAGCACAAGCAGTAAAAGTAGTGGATTTGATGCCTGAAGATCTTGATGACATCAGGCCAATCTTTGCAAAAGAAAGAGGAATTATTGAAACAGAAACACTGGAAAAAATATTGGATCTGATAGATCAATACAGATAATTTCTCACCATTACCTTATTCTTTTTATAACCACCAAGAATTAATCTATTTTTAAAACAATTACAATATGAAAAGGTTCTGATACTATGCCCAACAATACCAAGAAAATTCTAGACAAATACAATGTAAGACTTGACAGGAACAAAAGCCAAAATTATCTTATCAATAAAGAGAAACTGGAGAATATTCTAATCCATGCAGACTTGCAGGAAGATGAAATAATACTGGAGATAGGTGCAGGTATTGGAACGCTTACAATACCAATGGCAAAAAAGGCAAAAAAAGTCATTGCAATAGAAAAGGATTCTAAAATTGCAGATATTCTCACTCAACGATTAATAGATGAAGATATAGATAATGTAGAGTTGATTAACGATGATGCATTAAAGGTTGAATATCCATATTTTGACAAGGTAGTATCAAACCTTCCATACCAAATATCAAGCCCCGTTACATTCAAGCTGTTAAAGTATGACTTTAAAAAGGCAATACTCATGTATCAATATGAATTTGCACAACGCATGCAGGCAAGCTATGGTACAAACGAATACTCCAGATTATCAGTAGCATTATACTTCAGATGCAATACAAAAATCATAGACACACTAACACCAGACTGCTTCCTGCCACAACCCAGGGTAAACAGTGCAGTAATAGAATTAATACCAAAAGACTATGAACTTTCCCAAGCATTTGATGATACGACACGGGCATTATTCCAGCATAGAAACAGAAAGGCCAGAAAAGCACTTGTAAATTCAGCCCATGAGATAGACATGAATAAGAAAGAATTAAAAAACAAACTAATACACATAGACAATCCCCTACTTGATAAGAAAGTATTCCAACTTAAACCGGAAGAAATACTTGAAATATCATATATAATAGAAAAGATACGATGAGTGTGAAAACCTATGCCTGAATATAAAAATGTAAAATATGATGAATGCGACAATGTATATGAACCTGCAGAGGATACATTTCTATTAATCGACAACCTAGCCGTAAATGAAGATATGGATGTACTGGAGATTGGTGGAGGATGTGGACTGGTAAGTATACATGCAAGCCTTAAGGCAAAAAATGTAGATGTATGTGACATAAATCCATATGCAATTAAATGCATAGAACACAACATTAAACTAAACAATATAAAAAACATTCATATAATAAAAAGTGACCTCTTTGAAAATATTGACAAAGTTTATGATTTAATACTATTTAACACACCATATCTACCAGTAGAGACCGAAGAACATAATGATGATGAATACTCAAAGGCATGGGATGGTGGAGTTGACGGAAGAGAAGTCATAGACAGATTCCTAAAAGAAGCACCAGAATACCTTAAAGAAGACGGAACAATACAACTAGTACAATCATCATTCTCAGACAACCAGAAAACATTAGAGATTCTAAACAATAATGGATTCAAGGCAGAAATAACAGAAAACATACATATGTTCTTTGAAGACATAACACTCATAACAGCACATAGAAGTGAACTTTAAATTCAATACCCTCCCACTTATTATACTATAATTAAATGAAAACATAATCCTAACAACAATACATAACAATACATAATCCTAACAACAATACATA
>MUZY01000059.1 GCA_003266065.1 Methanosphaera sp. rholeuAM130 | reverse complement strand
GAAACAACATTAACCGTAAACAAAGCTGAAGTCACTACTGAACTTGTAGATGTTTCAATACCTGATGAATTATATGAAGGTAAAGAAGCTAACATAACAGGTCAATTAGTAGATGATGAAGGAAACGGATTAGCAAATCAGTCAATCACAGTCACAGTTACAAACGAAGACGGCTATGAAGAAGTCTTTGAAGGCCTAACTGATGATGAAGGTAACTTCGTAATACCAATTAATCCAGATACAATTGGTCCTGTTACAGTAACAGTATCCTATCCTGGTAATGAAACTGATGACACGGTATATAAACCTGCAAGTGAATCAGAAGATACTGAAATTGTTTCAGTAGAATACGACGTAACTCTTGATGAACTTGAAGACGTATACGACTACAACACAACCGTACCAATTACAGGTCAGGTAACCAGTAACTATGAACCATTAGATATAGATGAAATTACACTCTCAATCAATGGCGAAGAAGTAACCGTACCATTAGACCAGGACGGTAAATTCAGCTATGACTTCCCAGGTACTACTGCAGATACATATGAAGTAGTTGCAATAGTAAATGATGAAACCAAGTCAGAAGCTCAGACATTTGACATTGACAAATTCATCATAGACCTTGAAGCCGAAGCAACAACCGACGTAGTATTCATCGGTGATGACAATGCAACCATCAACGGTACATTAACCGATATGGATACCGGTGCAGTAATTGCTGATGCACCAATTCAAATATTCATCAATGATGAATTAGTAGAAGAAACCACAACAGACAGTGAAGGTAAATTCACATACTCAACCGGTAACTTAGTAGATGGTGTAAACAACGTTACCGTAGTTGCAGTTGCTACAGACAATTATGACGAAGATAGCGTAGACTTAACCGTCACGGCTAAACTAAGACATAACTTGACCATTGAAATCATCAACCCTAGTGCTGATGTAAAAATCAATGATACTGTAACAATCGTTGTAATTACAAGTGACAACGGTACAATCGTAAGTGTAGATGCATTAAACTACACCTTCAATGAAACTACCGAAGAATTACCTGTAACCGGAACTCATGGAGAATACACAGTCACATCCGACATAAACGGTACATTCACAATTGAAGTATCATATGCTCAGGATGACGAATACAACTACGCTTCAAACACAACCACCGTAACATTCAGAAACCTCAACACTGCAATCGAATCAAACGACAACAGCATACAGAATGCTAAAGTATATGATGAAGTTGAATTAAGTGTTGACGTCGTTGATGAAAACGGTAACCCAGTTGGTAAAGGAACCGTAGAATTCTTCTATGACAACGTATCAATAGGAACCGCTGACGTAACTGAAGGAACTGCTACAATAAAAACAGTATTCAACGATTCTGGTAGAAAAGACGTAACAGTAAAATTCACAAGTGAAGACACTTATGAAGATTCCTCAAGTGACTACACAGTAGTTGCAATCATTGACGAAGCAACAACGAACCTTACAGTAGACCCTGTCGAAGACCTTGAAGTCGGTAAAGAAACCAACGTAACCGGTAAAGTAACCGATGAAGAAGGTAACCCAATAGCAGGCGTTCCTGTAACAGTAACTGTTGGTGACGAAGAATTCACTGGTGAAACCGGTGAAGACGGTACATTCAGTATCCCTGTAACACCAAGTGATGCCGATGTCGATGAAATCACTGTAAGCGTACCAGCACAAGATGGATACGAAGCAGCTGAAGAAACAATCCCAGCAGATGTAGATAAACAAGATGCAAAATTAACTGTTGACCCAATAAGTGGTTTAGAAGCAGGTAAAGAAACTCCTGTAACCGGTAAAGTAACCGATGAAAATGGTAACCCAGTAGCTGGTGCTCCTGTAACAGTAAAAGTTGGTGACAAAGAATACACCGGAACTACAGATGAAGATGGTAAATTCAGTATCCCTGTAACACCAGAAGAAGCAGGAAGCACTCCTGTAACCGTAAGTGTTGGTGAAACTGATTCAACCAAACCGGCAAACAAAACCACTACGACAAATGTTGGAAAACAAGATGCTAAAGTAACAGTAGATCCAATCACTGGTGCTGAAGCAGGCAAAGAAGTTCCTGTAACTGGTATTGTAACCGATGAAGAAGGAAACCCAGTAGCTGGTGCTCCTGTAACAGTTAAAGTCGGTGACAAAGAATACACAGGAAATACCAATGAACAAGGTGAATTCAGTATCCCTGTAACACCTGAAACATCCGGTAAACAGCCTGTAACAGTAAGTGTAGGTGAAACCGCTACAACCGAACCGGCAAACAAAACTACTACAGCTAACGTAGCTCAACAAGACGCTACAGTAACAGTTGATCCAATCACTGATGCTAAAGCTGGCAAAGAAGTTCCTGTAACCGGTAAAGTAACTGATGAGGAAGGTAACCCTGTAGCTAACGCACCTGTAACTGTAAAAGTCGGTGACAAAACTTACACCGGTACAACCGATGAAGATGGAAGATACAGCATTCCTGTAACTCCTGAAAAATCCGGAAATACCCCTGTAACCGTAAGTGTTGGCAAAACCAATGCAACCAAACCGGCTAATGCAACCACTACAGCAAACGTAGCCAAACAGGATGCTACAGTAACAGTTGATCCTGTAACTGATGCAGAAGTCAACAAAACCACACCTGTAACTGGTAAAGTAACAGATGAAGAAGGTAATCCTGTAGCTAACGCACCTGTAACAGTTAAAGTTGGAGACAAGACTTACACAGGTACAACCGACAAAGATGGTAAATACAGCATACCTGTAACACCAACGACCGCCGGAAACAACCCTGTAACAGTAAGTGTAGGTGCAACCAACACAACCAAAGCAGCTAGCACAACCGATGCAATCGTTGCAAGCAAACTTGGAAGTACAATTACCTTAAACAGCATCAAAGCAGTTAAAGTTGGAGATACATACAACATTACCGGTACATTAAAAGATTCCAACGGCAAAGCAATAGCTAACGCTAAGGTATCAATCAATGTGGACGGTAAGAAACTCACGGCAACTACCGACAACAGCGGTAAATTCGCAACTTCCACAACCGCACAGGATGTAGGTAAAGAAGAAGTGACCGCACTATTTGCCGGTAACGCTAATGTTGATGCAAGTAACACTGCAAACGCTACAGTAACAGTTAACAAATTAGGTACAACTACCACCGTTGCTAAAGTAACAGGTAAAGCACTTAATAACGTAACAGTTACCGCAACAGTTAAAGATGCTAACGGTAAAGCCGTAACGTCAGGATCAGTATACTTCACTGATAGTAACAACAACGTTTTAGGACTTGCTAATGTAACCAGCGGTAAAGCTAGTATTGTAACCAGT
>MUZY01000206.1 GCA_003266065.1 Methanosphaera sp. rholeuAM130 | reverse complement strand
TTTAACTTATCGAATGCTTCGTCTTTCTTGTCAAGCTGTGTCATTCCGGCTCCCTGTGCAAGGTTTGGCTTACCTCCACCGCGTCCGCCGAGATACTCTCCGACAGTCTTAATCACATCCCCCATCTTAAGACCCTTATCGACTATCGTTTTGTTGGATGAAGCAACTATATTTCCCTGGTTATTGATGACTACCGCAATATCTGCCACCTTATCCTTTTCAACCAAATTGGTTGCTATTTCTCTTAACTGACCTGCATCTGCATCAATTATCTGGGCAATAAGCCTGTATCCGCTTACATCTTCAACGTCATTCTGCAGGGTCAATATCTTGGCTTCGGCCAATTCCTTCTCCAAGTTTTTAATGGTCTTCTGCTGTTCTTTCCATTCGTTGAAGAATCTGTCACAGGTTTTAGGCAGCTGTTCGGCGTCTACACCGAAGACTTCACTGCTTGTTCTGATTATGTCATCGTTTTCCTGGATTCTGTCGATTGCAGCACGTGCTACGGAGTACTCAACCCTTTCAACACCGTCCTGTACCCTTTCGGTTCTAAGCACCTTGATAATTCCGATGTCTCCCGTTGAGCTTACATGGGTTCCGGCACATGCCTCAACGTCCACGCCGGGTATTTCAACAACGCGTATATCCTTACCGGGAACTATACCTCCCTGGTAGAGTTTGAAGCCGTATTTTACCTCGGCGTCGGTACGGTCATACCACTGGATGTTTACAGGCAGATTCTCTTTTACATATTCATTTGCCAGTCGTTCAATTTCCTTCAAATCATCAACGGTTATGCGTTTGTAATGTGAAAGGTCTATTCTGGTCTTTTCTATACCGTTTTGTGAACCGGCCTGCCAGATATGCTTTCCAAGTACCTGACGTGCAGATGCTATAATCAGGTGTGTTGCCGAGTGATTGCTTGTAAGAAGATCCCTTCTTAGCGCATCGATGGCTCCGTCCACCTCTTCGTTTTCAATAGCGTCAAGCTTGTCGGTGTCATCTTCTGCAACGTGATGCAGCACTACGCCGTCAACCTTTTCGGCGTAGATGATTTTGAGTACCCTTCCGTCGGCACGCGTAATGGTACCCTCATCTGAGGGCTGTCCTCCACCTTCAGGGTAGTATATTGTCCTGTCAAGAACCAGCTTGTTGGAGTCGACAACTCCCAATACCTTTGCCTTGAACGTTCGCTGCTTTAAATCATCATAGAAGGCAAGGTATGTTTCAGGGTAATCAAGTTCCAAGGCTTCGGTTTCCTCTTCCTCCTCCTCTTCGTGGGCGGCGGCTATCTGCGTGTAGAAGTTGTCAGGTATGTTTGCGTCAAAGTCATACTCCTTACATATCTCTTCGACCGTTTCGGGTGGTATTCCGTTTGAGTCGTAGAAGTTTATCAGCATGTCCACAGGAAATGCCGTGACGTTGTCCTTCTTGAGCTTATCTATTGAACGCTTTACCATATTTTTACCCTTGGTTAATGTGGTATGGTAACGTTCCTCCTCCAAATCAGTGATGTTGAGGATGTGTCTTGCGTTGTCCTTGATTTCAGGATAGGTCTGGCTTAAGAAGTCCAGCTGTATCTTCATTATATCAGATAGGGATTCGTTTAGTCCAAGTTCATTCATGTATTTGACGGTACGTCTAAGAACCAGTCTTGCAAGGTATCCTTCCTTTACGTTTGACGGGATGATGCCGTCTGCGAGCATGAAACTTAGGCATCTGGTGTGATCGGCCACTATGTAGATTGCCTCCATAGGACTTGTTGCCCTACGAAGCACCTCCTCGTCCAAGTTCAGCTTATCTGCCACCTTTTTTCGCAGGAGTTTCAAGTCGGATATGTCCTCTATATCCATCATTCCTGCTATGCGGGCATTTTCAGATAGGATTTCGGTGTCCAGTTCCACGCCGCTTAAGTCCGTGAGCTTTTCGATGACAGGCTCAAAGGTTGCATCGTATGCCGTCGGAGTTCCCTGGCTTACCCATGCGATACGTTCCAGTCCGTAGCCGGTATCAACTATTTTAAGCGGTATTTCCTTGAGTCCTTCCTTTGTCGTTGCATACTGGATGAATACAAGCGTTGCAAGTTCCACTCCATGTGCACATATTTCAAATGAGGGTCCCTCGTTTCCCCCTCCTTTCCACCATGATTCGATGTAGGTTATTTCCTCGGGGTTTATTCCTATGCTCACCAAAAATTCATGGCAGTATCTTAACGTGTCGTCCTGCCAGTAGACCTTGTTGTCGTCGCTGTTGAATGCATGATGTGCTCCCATGGTAAAGCATGTCATGTGCCGGCCCGTACGTCCGACATTGTCAACGTCGTTTAGCCTTATTGATGGCTGTGCTATGGTAAGCGGGTTTGCAGGCGGCCTTACCATTCCGCTTGTCACCCACGGCTGGAAGTCGTATATTGACGCTCCTACAAGAAATACGTCATTTCTCCATCTTTTAGCCAGTACAGGGTATCTGTCTATCGGCGTGTGACTGTTGTTTGCAAAGAAGTCACGGAACTTTCTTTGTATTCCCATAAGGTCATACTGCTTGTCGGTTACGGGATTTCCTATGAATTCGTATTCGTCACATGGAGCATCTCCACATGTTGATCTTTGTCTTATCGACCAGAATGTCTGTCCACATTTCTGACATTTCTGTTTCTTATATCCTAACTCTTCTAGTATTAAAGTCAATATCATCACTCAATCTCTATTTTTTATGAAATGCTATGTACTAATATGAATATTATGATTTAATTATATTACAATTCATTGGTAAACAATAAAGTTACATATATGGTTAAATCTATGTAAATGATGATATAAAAAATTAATTATCAAAAGCTCCGGTGTTGTCATGATGTACGGCAGTGATGCATATATTTTGAAAAGGTTCATCTGTTAAGTTTATGACAAACGGCATTAGCCGATTACATCTTTAACGCCAAATTCCATCAGATAACGGGACTTTTGAATTCAGGGAAGTTAATGATTATCCTTTAAGGAGCTTATCGCTTCCCGAATACTGAATGAATCTTCATATCATTGAAAGGATACCCATGAATTGATTAAAAGATAGTTTAGCTCAAAAATGTTGTCATGATGATTTCAAATAGCATATATTCTGCAATATTTTTAAACAAATATATATATGATTAAATAAACCATATATTATAGTTAAAAATTATTATCCCAAAGTCACAAACGTGAACGTTTCAGGCAGGATGTAATTTTTCGGATTAACAAAAGATTAAACATAATGTTGAGTGTAGATAATGACATCAAATAATGATAGCCAAATCAATTCTAGAGACAGATTTAATGAAATCGTCAAAGTTGCAAAAAAACATAACCTCGGAAAACTGCTGAGGGCGTCATCCAAACGCAAAGATGATGGAAGTTACGATGAAGACATTGACATAAGCGGTTTAAGACTGGCAATGGAAGAGCTCGGTCCGGCATTCGTCAAGTTAGGACAGATACTCTGTACACGTCCTGACCTGGTAGGTGTGGAAATGGCCGAAGACCTTAAAAAACTAAGGGACGATACGAAAACCACCCCCTTCGACGAGATGAAAGCAGTAATAGAGGAAACTTTGGGTCGACCGTTGGAGGAGATGTACAGTCAATTCAATGAAGATCCTATCGGATCCGCGTCAATCGGTCAGGTATATACTGCAACGCTCAAGGATAGCAATGAAAAGGTAGCAGTTAAAGTTCAAAAGCCGGGAGTATATGAAATCGTTGCCGCAGACGTTAAGATAATGAAGGACATAGCGGCCAAAACCGACAAATACAT
>MUZY01000041.1 GCA_003266065.1 Methanosphaera sp. rholeuAM130 | reverse complement strand
AATTTGTATATGCAAGTAACATGCCGGTTATATTAACCAGTGCATTACTATTAAACGTACAATTATTTGCGGGATTATTCCAATCAGCAGGATTTCCAATATTAGGGGAAGTATCACAAGGTCAAGCGATAAGCGGTATAGCTTATTACTTAACAACACCTTCAAGTATTTCCGTATTGGTAACTGACCCATTGAAAGTATTGATATATGGAATAGTATTTATCGGACTTTCAATATTATTTGCATTACTATGGGTAGAAATAAGTGGTATAGGACCAGATAAAGTGGCAAATCAATTGTCAAATATGGGTGTTCAGGTACCTGGTTTCAGAAGTAGTAAAGTGCAATTCAAGAGAATACTTAACAAATACATCCCAACCATCACAGTATTGGGTGGTGCATTCGTAGGTTTACTCGCATTTGCAGCCGATTTAACCGGTGCATTAGGTGGAGGTACCGGTGTACTGCTTACGGTTGGTGTTGTCTACAAGCTATATGAAGAAATAGCTAAAGAACAATTGATGGATGTAAATCCAATGTTAAGAAGATTCTTGGGAGATGAATAAGCTTTCATGCTTATCACTCCTTTAATAAAAATTTAGAGAAATTATTGAAGTGATTATGATGAACATAGTAGTACTTGCAGGTATACCTGGTACAGGTAGTACCACAGTATTAAATGAAGTATTGAAAAAAGTAGATTATGTTAACATCAATTATGGAAATGTAATGTTTGAAATTGCAAGCGAAAAAGGTTTAGTCGAAAGCCGTGACGATATGCGTAAGCTAAACCCTGAAATACAAAAAGAAGTGCAACAACAGGCAGCCGAAAGAATCCATAAAATGGCAGAAAATGATAATGTTATCATCGACACGCATTGTTCAATTAAAACACCTAAAGGTTTCCTACCTGGATTACCGATATGGGTTTTAGAACAATTACAGCCAACCCAATTCATATTGGTTGAAGCAGACGCCAGTGAAATAATGTACAGAAGAATGACTGATGATACCCGTGTACGTGACATGGAGTATACCGATGAAATAGACTTACATCAATCAGTGGCAAAATCAACTGCTATGAGTTATGCCGTCTTGACCGGTGCAACGGTAGCTATTGTACAAAATCATGACAATGGTTTGGATGATGCAGTATCAGATATTGTTGATATTTTATCATAATGAGGATTATAGAAAATGACTTATCTAGATTCAGTATTAAATCCAATTATTGCAATAGATCCAAATCCGTCAAATCCGATGATTACGGTATTGATCATTGCTGCAGCAATTGCATTTTTCATAGTAATTTTACAGAAATTGCTTATAGATTATGATAAGATGGAAGAAATACAAAATGAAATGAAGGAGTTACAGACAGAGTTAAGAGCTGCTCAAAAGTCAGGCGATCCAAAGGCATTGGCCAAAGTCCAGAAAAAACAGATGGATTTTATGCCTAAACAAAAGGATTTGATGACTATGCAGTTTAAACCTACGCTCATTACCATGATACCTATATTATTGGTATTCTATGGTATGGTTGGAAACCAGACTATTAGCCATATGGTAATTAACATATCCCAATCCCAATATTACCTATTGCTAATGCCAATATGGAATATCTTCTGGACTCAGGCAAATCCATTGACCATCAATTTCTTTGGATGGTATATATTATGTTCATTTGCTTTTTCATTTGTATTCAGAAGACTTCTCGGTTTAAAGACCGTGTAAGTTTTAATAATATTTAATAGTATCTTATGATATATACTACATTAGATATTGATATTAAGTTAAAAGGGAAAAGATTATAAGCTTAATCAAATTGATTTAAAAGGAGGAATAATATGACTGCACCAAGATATAGGTCAGGAACATTTAAAAAACGTGCTAAAAGAGTTCCTGGAGGAAGACAAGTTATACATTACAATAAGAAGAAACCTTCTAAACATGTATGTGCAAAATGTGGTAAAGTATTAGATGCAGTGCCACGCGGAAGACCATATGAAATTAGAAAATTATCTAAAAATCAAAGAAGACCTAACAGACCATATGGTGGAAATTTATGTACCAACTGTACTAAACAGTTATTCAAAGAAGAGGCAAGAACATTATGATTATTACTATAGGTGGACTCGCAGGAACAGGAACGTCTACTGCGGCTAAGAATTTATCCGAAAAACTAGATATTCCTTACAGTTCTGCTGGGGATGTTTTTAGGAAAATGGCTGTTGAACATAATATGGATTTACTTGAATTCAGCGAGTTTGCTGAAGGTAATGATGAAATTGACAAAGCCCTTGATAAACGGCAAGCCGAAATGGCTGCTGAAGCTGACGATTTAATTGTTGAAGGTCGAATATCGGCACACTTTGTGGATGCCGATTATCGCATTTGGCTTATGGCTCCGGATAACGTACGTGCAGAACGCATAAGTTACAGAGAAGACAAAAGTCTGGACACGGTTAATCGTGAGATTAAAGAAAGAACGGACAGCGAAAGAAAAAGGTATAAGGAAATTCATGATATAGATATCGATGATTTGTCGTTATATGATATCATTATCAATACCGATACCTTCGATTCTGAAGCTACCGTAAACATTATTATAAATTGTATTAAAGAAAAAAATAAATAGGTGAGAAATATGCCAGCAATAGAAAAAGGAAGA
>MUZY01000191.1 GCA_003266065.1 Methanosphaera sp. rholeuAM130 | reverse complement strand
AAACTTCTCACCACATTCCATAATAAAAAACCAACCATGTACCATTAACAGTTAATTCACTTTTTTTCTAATAATACTTCAAAACTTTTTCTAAAAGAAAGATAAAATATTCTTATATAAGATATACTCAGTTTTGGAAGTACCGATTTTGAAATAAATACATTTATCTCTGTATAGTACTTATATTAATTACTAATATATAAAGTAAATCCGAGAGCATGTGAGAAGTAATCAACATTACAAATCAATTATACATATCATCCAAAAAAGATACATAACCATCCTAAAAACATAATAAACTGTATTCAGAACAAATAATGCTAATTAAATTAAAAGACATATTTCTAAATTATCATGAACTGGTTAAATAAAGGGTAATATATTATATACAGAGGATTAAATTATCATGAGTAAAAATAATGATTTAAAATTTTATAAAAAAAATTTCAATTCCACTGTCTATCGGGTCATGAAAAAATATATATTTCAACTATATCACAAACTAATATATTATTCACAATAAACTATTACTGGACAGACCCATTATATAATTTAAAGACCCGATTAAAAATATTCATTTAATTACATTGAACATGTAAGATGGCAGTGCATTTATTGAGGAGTACTTCAAATTATTTTTACATAATTTCGAATACATCCAACTTAACAAAAAAGATTATTATTAACATGGAATAAAACTATTACTATAAATAACGAATATATTGAGATGTATAAAATGTATGATAAAATTTTATTACCTACAGACGGTTCAAAAAATTCCAAAAGAGCAATTAAACACGCAATGCAGATTGCAAAATTTGAAAAAGCAGAGCTTATCATATTGAATGTGGTGGACAGTGTCTATCTGACTGGACTTCCTGAAGAAGATTTAATCACACAAACCGAATTGATTATGGAAGAGGAAAGTGTTAAAATACTTGAAAAAGTTAAAAAGACTATCAAGACATGTCCGATTGTAAAATATGACGAATCTGTTAAATTGACTACCAAAACAGTTACTGAAGGTAATGCTGCAGAAGTTATATTGAAGGTATCAGAAGAGGAAAATGTTGACCTGGTTGTCATTGCAAGTAGCGGTAAACACATGCTTGACAGATTCCTGCTGGGTAGTGTAACTGAAAAGGTAGTAAGACACAGCAAAGTACCTGTAATGGTTATTCCAAGCAAAGACAACAAATAGTATTCGATACTATTCTTATTTTTTTTCGATCAAAATCTTTTGAATAGAATTTATTTAACCTGTTTTTCAAACAGTTCATAACGCATTTTTTCTGTTAGCTTATCTCAAATGTAGTGCTTCATTCTCCTATCAGTAAAAACTTTTTAGTTATAAGTTATAATAAATTAGTTATAAGTAATTAGTTGTAAGTTATAATTAATTATTTGTTATGGCAGGAGCACTATGATGTATGTAAGAACAGGGAGTGTGAAACGAAACCCAACACAAAAAAATAAAAATTCAAGGATGCGAAAAAAACCTTGAAAAAATAGCTAAAAATATTAGCTAGTAAAATCATATATTTAAATATTATTGAACAAAAAAAATCATATTTTTTTATAAAGAAAAATTTTTAAAAGTCATTATAATAAAAAGTACTGAAAAGTGAAAACGAGGTAAAGACATGGTATATGAAGGATATATACGTGATTTTCTGGAATTTTCCGATATAAGTATTGGAGATACTATTAAAATAGAAAAGGACAACATTACCCATAAGGGAATGCTGCTTGAAAAACCGGATTATTCAAACGAAAATACGCTAATCATAAAACTAAACAGCGGATACAACATTGGCGTAGACATTAAAGACGCCAAGATAGAAAAAATCACCAGTGGAGAAAAGCCAAACATTAAACTGGATCCCGTCGATAAACAGATAAGCTCAGACAAGGATAATCTCTCAATCCTATCAACCGGTGGAACCGTTGCAAGTGTAATTGACTATAAAACCGGTGCGGTACATCCGGCATTTACGGCTGATGACCTCTTGAGAGCAACACCGGAACTTGTGGACTATGCAAATATATCCGCAAAGGCTATTTTTAACATTTTAAGTGAAAATATGAATCCGGATTACTGGATTGAAACGGCTAATAGTGTATATGATGAAATAAATAATGGAGCCGACGGTGTAATCATAGCACATGGAACGGATACCATGCATTATACTGCGTCAGCATTAAGCTTTATGTTGGATACCCCAGTACCTGTCATATTAACAGGTGCACAGCGCAGTTCAGACAGACCATCAAGCGATGCTTTCACCAATCTGATGGCATCGGTAACTGCGGCCAAATCCGATATCGCCGAAGTATGTATATGCATGCATTCAAGTGAAGATGATCCGACATGCCACTTACACAGAGGAAATCGTGCAAGAAAAATGCATACCTCACGCAGGGATACGTTTACAAGCATCAACATGAATCCGTTGGCACAGATAAACAACAATAAAATCAACATCGTGGACGATGAAGTTGGATACATTAAAAGAAACACAAGCAAACTGGAGATTAACGACAACATATCAAAAAAGGTTGCACTGGTAAAAATGTATCCCGGCATCAATCCGGAACTCATTGACGTATACGTCGACAAGGGATATGAGGGACTTGTAATCGAAGGTACCGGTCTGGGCCACTGCAGTGATGAAGTGATAACAAGCATATCCAGAGCCACATCAGAAAACATACCTGTTGTCATGACATCACAGTGCATATTCGGTAGAACAAACATGAACGTTTACAGCAGCGGAAGAAGACTACTGCATGAAAATGTAATATCAGTCAATGATATGATACCGGAGACTGCTTATACCAAACTGTCATGGGCAGCAGCACAAAGCGACGACGTAGATGAAATATACAGCATAATGCAGAGCAACCTTAAGGGTGAAATGAACACTACCCTAAGTCAGAGGTATTTTATAAAAAACTAAAGGTGCATTTATATGTCAGAAGATAAATTTGATTATGAAGAATTAGGGTTAATGATGGGACTGGAAATACATCAACAGTTGGATAGCCAGACAAAACTATTTTGCAGATGTCCAAACTCCCTGACGGATAAACAACCGGAGGGAAGACTTGAACGTAGATTAAGGCCGACACAAAGTGAACTTGGTGAAATAGACAGAGCTGCATATGAAGAATCACAGCGTAACCTGCAGTTTATCTATGAAACCTACAATCATCATACATGTCTTGTAGAAGCGGATGAAGAACCGCCTGCACCGTTAAATCAGGAAGCCGTTGACATTTCAATCATACTTGCATCACTTATGAACATGAAGGTAGTGGATGAATTCCACACAATGCGTAAACAGGTAATTGATGGCAGTAACACAAGCGGATTCCAAAGAACAGGTATACTGGCTACGGACGGTTACATAGAAACAAAATATGGCAACGTGACTATTGAAACGTTGGGGCTTGAAGAGGATGCGGCACGTCGTATAGGAGAGGAAAACGGAAAAATAATTTTCAGACTGGACAGACTCGGAATACCGTTAGCCGAGATTACGACATCCCCCGACATGCATCATCCCCTACAGGTCAAAGCCGTAGCTTACCAGCTTGGTCAAATTCTTAGAAGTACAAGAGTAAAACGTGGCCTCGGTACCATCAGACAGGACTTGAACATCTCAATCAAGGAAGGTGCCAGAATAGAAGTTAAGGGTGTTCAAGACCTTGACCTGATGCCGACGATAGTGGAAAATGAAGTTGAAAGACAGCTTAACTTAATAGAAATCGCTAAATTATTGGATGATAGGGATGCCGTTGTAGAGGAAGAAATCCATGACGTGACCGGGCTTGTTGAAAACTCACAGTCCAAAGTCGTTCAGTCAACTTTATCCGAAGAGGACAGTGCCGTATTGGCAATAGTGCTGCGTGGATTTGATGGAATTATCGGAAAGGAGGTACAGCCTGGACGCAGGCTTGGTACTGAATTCTCGGAGCATGGAAAGAAAATGGGCGTAAAAGGACTCTTCCATACAGATGAACTGCCTGCATACGGTATTATCCAGGAGGAAGTAGACGACATCAAGAAAGAACTGAATCTTGATAAAAACGATGCGTTCATATTGGTATCGGGAAATCGGAATAAAGCATACAATGCACTTCAAGAAGTAATCAAACGTGCAAAGCAATCACTCGTGGGAGTACCGGAGGAAACCCGTCGTGCATTGGATAACGGAAACACGGAGTATCTAAGGCCTCTTCCTACCGCCAGCAGGATGTATGTCGAAACGGATATACCTACAGAAATAATCGATAAAGAACGTGTTGAAAAGATAGCATCAAACCTTCCGGAATTACCTGTCGTTAAAAAAGAGCGTATACAGGAAAGTTATGGATTAAGTGATGATTTGGCCAAACAGCTTGTTGATGAAAACAATGCGGATTTATTCGAAGAGGTACAGAAAGAACTGCCTAATATGGAAGCCGTTAAGATAGCATCAGACATTGCCTATACGATTAAGGATTTAAGACGTGACGGATATGATATCAGTAAGCTAACCAAGGATGTTCTTGTTGAAATATTCTCGCTTGTCGACAACAACACCATAGCTGCCGCTGAAACGGAAGTGGTTCTTAAGGATGCATGCAACGGCATAAAACCAGATGACAGTGTGAAAAGAAACAATCTTGAAAAATTATCTGACGATGTCATAGAAGAGGGCATTAAAGAGATTATTAAGGATAATGAAGACATGATTCTTGAACGTAAGATGGGTGCTATGGGCCCTCTTATGGGTAAGGCCATGGCCAAATTCAAGGGTAAGGCTGATGGAAAAACCGTAAGCAGCATTATTCAAAAAGAGATTATGAACCTGACCGGTTAATTAACGGGGAGCATTACTATGTATGATGTTGTAATTATAGGAGCAGGCCCTGCCGGACTTACCGCCGGCATATATGCGGGAAGGGCAGGTCTTAAAAGTCTGATTATTGACTCCAAACAGGTTGGTGGAACTGTCAACAACGCTCCGCTTATTGAAAACTATCCTGGATTTGACGCGATTGAAGGTATGAAACTGACGGAGATTATGGCTAATCAGACAAAAAAATATGCCGAAATAAAAGAGTTTACTCCGGTTGTTGAAGTATCCAAGACAGATGATGTATTCCTCATTAAAACGAATGATGAAAAAATCGAATCCAAAAACGTGATATTTGCTACGGGTACCAATGTGAGAACATTGGACGCACCGGGTATCCAGGAGCATGCGGGACGAGGCGTGTCATACTGTGCCGTCTGTGACGGCAATTTCTTTATTGGTAGGAAAGTGCTTGTCGTTGGCGGAGGAAACAGTGCTGCGGTAGAGGCATTGTACCTAAACAGGATCGGCGTTGAATGTTCACTTGTACATAGACGAGACAAACTGCGATGTGATGAAAAACTCCAAGAGGATTTGAAAGAACGTGGCATAAAAGTCCACTGGAACTGTGAAGTCAAATGCGTTAGCGGTGACCCCTTCGTTGAACAGGTAGTTCTCATAAACAATAAAACCGGTGAAGAAATTGAATTGAACGTTGACGGGGTTTTCCTGTCCATAGGCCATGATCCCAACAGCCAACTGGCACAATGCAGCGGGATTGAATGCAACGAATACGGTTATATAATTGTTGACGGCAATATGGCCACATCCATAGATGGAGCATATGCGGCAGGTGACGTTACCGGCGGCATAAAGCAGATATCCGTTGCTACCAGTCAGGGTGCAATAGCAAGCAGCGATATCCAGTCAAAATTGATGTGAATTGACATGACGTTGACGGACGAATTATATGAAAAGGTTAAGGATGACTTATTGGGAGATTTTCCCACTATTTCATCCATTACAAAAGAAGAAAATTCAATAGTTATCAAAGCGGACAAGGACACCTTATGGAAAGTCTTTGAAGTACTGTATAATGGTGTGGAGAATATTGAATTTAATATAGATAAAGAAGATGCGGACATTACTATAAACTTTTGAGGAGATAGACCGTGAGACAAGACAATCAGTATGGGATTAACAAGCAGGCAAGATATGAAATAATAAACGAGAAAAAAGAGGCCAAGGTAATTATTCTACAGGCTATAGGTTATCCGATAGAAAGCAACTACATCGAATCACCGGAAATAGAGGTTACCAACAAGGAACTCTTTGACATTTATGCCAATGACCAATGGAACGGTTATAAGGTACATAAGTACCAGTACCTTTTTGACCAAAAATTGCTTCCTGATTTTGCATATCAAATCCTTGATGTAAGACCGGATAACTCTTATATAACCAGCAATACTTCATTTTTGGTATTGCCTAGAGAAAAAAGATCCATTGAAAACAGCCAAAAGCAGAAGTTCAAGGTGGATGATGTTATTGGTCAAAAAAAGGCTAAAGATAAAAGCAGAATTATTACAAAGTATTTGGAAGACCCCGACAAGTTCAAGAATTGGGCTCCGAAGAATATTTTATTCTATGGAATGCCTGGTACGGGTAAGACCATGCTTGCCCAGGCACTGGCCAATGAATTGGATGTTCCCATCAAGATGATTAAAGCTACCAGCTTAATTGGAGATCATGTTGGTGACGGCTCAAAACAGATTCATGAATTGTATGAGGAGGCTAGAAACAATAAGCCTACCGTAATATTCATTGATGAGATAGATGCCATCGGCTTGGAGCGCAAATACCAAAGTCTTAGGGGTGACGTTACGGAAATCGTTAATGCACTTCTTACCGAGATGGACGGTATTGAGGATAATGAATCAATCATCACAATCTGTGCGACGAACAATCCGCAGCTACTTGATTATGCTATCAGAAGTCGTTTTGAAGAGGAAATTGAATTCAGTCTGCCAAGTAAAAAGGACAGATTGTTAATCCTTAAGACTAACATTGAAACGCTTCCACTTAAAGCATCGTTTGACGTGGAAAATTTGGTTGAAAAGACTGACGGATTCTCGGGCAGGGACTTGAAAGAAAAGATTCTTAAAACCGCCCTTCATAGGGCAATCAGTGAATCCTGTGATGAAATCAGAGAGGAACATGTCAACTATGCCCTTGAGGAATCAAAAAAGGAAGTCAAGACAATAGAGGATAAAATGTTTGGTTAAGACATTTTTGTTCTTTTCAACTTTTTTCATGTTTTTTATTGACCGCCGAATTAACAATTATTTCTAATTATATTAACAAATAGGACCTAATTTACCATATTTTATCTTATTAATAACTATTTGCTGTTTTAAAGCTTTTAAATGTGGATTTCATAAAACAAATAGATATAAATATAAGGTCAATCAAAATATTATATATCTAAACGGAAAATACTTTCCTTTATTTCCGAAAGGAGATTTCCTTTAATGATTTTCATATTTAAAAAAATTATATGGAATTAAAACTAAACTTATGGAGAACAAATAATTATGTCATATGTTGATGAAGTAATTGAAAGAATTACACAAGAAAACCCGGGTGAACCTGAATT
>MUZY01000218.1:1340-1488 GCA_003266065.1 Methanosphaera sp. rholeuAM130 | reverse complement strand
GACTTTAAAAAATATCCAAAGAAAGTGTTAACGTAATATGAAAATATGTGTCCGGCAAAAAATATTATACTCCAGAATAACATTTATTGGAATACATTCGAAGTTAGTGTTTTGAAGAATCCGTCACCGATTGCAGTTGGGCAATGCA
>MUZY01000218.1:0-1244 GCA_003266065.1 Methanosphaera sp. rholeuAM130 | reverse complement strand
GCAAGTGATCCGTTTGGATTTCCATCCTCGAATGTCAGCACTACCTGATCATTGTCAATAACTGAATCCAAGTCATCGGTATAGTATCGTCCTTCCTTATGGGCTATTGGCATATCCACTATCTGATTTTTAGAATATCTTTTCGTAAATGGTGTCCTGGTAGTGTTTATTTTGAGCTTTTTGCTTTTGCAGATAAATTTAGCATTTTCATTTTCAATAAATACACCGGGTACCAGGTCGATTTCCCCGAGTATCTGGGCACCGTTACATATTCCAAGCACGGGATTTCCATTATCTGCAAATTCCTTAATGGCCTCAATGATAGGAGTTATACCTGCTATTGAACCTGCCCTTAAATAGTCACCATAGGAGAATCCGCCGGGTATTATTACAACGTCCTGTTTGGAAAGGTCAGTTTCATTCCAGTAGATATACTGTGATGAAGCACCGGTTAGGCTTACGGCATATTCAATGTCCCTATCACAGTTTGTTCCTGGAAATCTGATTATTCCAACATTTACATCTTCTAGGCTAGTCACTGTTATTCCCCACATATAACTATTTCATAATCATGGATTACAGGGTTACATAATAATTTCTGACACATTTCATCCGCTTGGCTTTCTGCTTCATCCCTGCTGCCTGCTTCCACTGTAAATTTGATAATGTCAATAGTCTGAGTATTTTTGACATTAAAGTTTAGTAATGATAAAGCCTTTTCTATTGTAGATGCCTCCGGATTTAACATTCCCTTTTTCAAACTTATTTTTACTTCTACATCATAATTCATATAAAAAACATCCTTTAATACTTATTTATTCTATATCTTTAACATTCCATTTATCTTTTTCATCATCGGTCAATATCAAGTCAACTACTTTCCTGTATGCATCAACTACTCCGTCCTCTCCCTTTCTGAAGATGTCCTTATCGAAGTTTTCGAGCGTGTCAACATCCCATAGTCGGGTAGTGTCCGGGCTTATCTCATCACCCAATACAAGATTTCCCTCTTTATCGAATCCGTATTCCAGTTTAAAGTCAACCAATAACAATCCTTTTGATTTTAAGAAATCGCTTAAGATTCTGTTAATTTTCAGTGTAACCTCTCTTATTTCATCTAGTGTTTCCTGTTTGACTATATCCAATGCAAGTATTATGCTGTCGTTTAGCATCGGATCATGATATTCATCATTTTTATAGTCAAATTGTATAATAGGCGGATTTAATTCCTTTTTCTCTTCAAA
>MUZY01000137.1:2372-6663 GCA_003266065.1 Methanosphaera sp. rholeuAM130 | reverse complement strand
AATGCTGAAATAACTAAAAAGTTCTTTATACTTGGTGTACTTTGTCCTCCACATTTCCTAATTTTTTACTAGATTATCATTTTGACATCATTTGATATACATGTCGTGATTGATTTTTGATGTTTTAGTGAGGTTTGTATTTTTCACATTTTTTCATGAAAAAGTTGTTTGTTGCTTTTTGTCTTTCTGGTGCTTGACATTTTTTTGTATTACTTTTTAGTCTGAAATCACTAAAAAAGTATTACTTTTATTATCGTTTAGTTCGTTATACATAGCTATAACGAAGTAAAATCTTAAAATTTTTCATTGATTGAAAATATTGCCAAAATTAGGGGTCGTTTAGATTCATTTATCATAGGCAACATATATCCCAATAAGTTAATAAATCGAATCAAAGAGGTACATTGCAAGTGTAACTCACATTTATTATTCCATATTCACATCAGTATACCTGAAATCATATTCAGTAAAAAAATATAATCAATAATAGAAAGAATATTTGATATAAAAAGATATGATTATGAGTGAAAAATTTCATAATCACTCTTAACTGAATTTAATTTATTCTAATCCTTGAACCCTTCTTATATTTTTTTTCAAAGTCCATCTTGGATAAATCGGAACGGCTTAAATTATAATCATTTAGAATATACTCCAATTCTTCATCATCATCTATCGATCTCATTATTTCATCAAAAATCATAAAACCACCCATATCATCCATTGGATTATATTTACCCTTATAATCGGTAATTAAAGCGGTCTTATTATCATATTCCATTTCTGATATTTTAGTGATAATTATTTCCCAACTATCCCCAAAATCATATTCATAAACCAAAACATCATATTCATCAAAAGTATCTTTAATGCATATTCCCGCATCATCAGATGAGATGACCCTGACAATATCATTTAAATCCACAGCATCTTGCTCAGGTACTTCAGCGGGAATCTTAAACTGCCACATATGATAGTTATCAAAAGCAAAAATCTTCTGAATAACGTCATGCAATTGTTTGAAATTAATATCTCCAGGTATTCTAATTTTTCTCCATGTTTCGGTTTCACTATATAACACTAATAATAACTCATAGCCATTCATAAAATCACTTTCTAACTTTAATTAACGGTTTATTTTACTTCTTTTATATGTTCTTCTAATGTTTTGACGGTTGGAAATAATATCGCTTCAATTAAGAGTCAAAGTTAAATTTCATATTGATTAGAACTTAGCTACAACTGCTTTTAATACAATAGATAATAATTGTAAAGTTCTAAAACGAAATATTAAATTCAAACATGTCACTCAATTTAACAGAACATACATCTTCATAAATAAATGTTCCTCTATTTTTTTATTTTTTGCAATCGGTTCTTGTTTTTTGAATATGTTTTGTTCATTATATTAATATTTCAAATTATTCATGTACTCTTCAAGAAGTTCCAGTAATTCCTCAGTTGTTTTCATGGTAAATATTTTTCTCTTAATATCCACACTACCGAAGTGACCTTTAACGTAATATGCGGCATGTTTTCTCATCTTCATCAAACATACCTCTGGTGTAGAGTGTTTGGCTAAAAGTTGGGCGTGCTTTTTTATGACTTCCATTTTATCCCGTGATCTTATCCTGCTAGGTTCTATACCCTCTTCCAGATAATTCACGCAGTCGGCAATAATCCATGGATTTCCAAGAACAGCTCTACCGATCATGACGGCGTCACAGCCCGTTTCATCAAGCATACGCTCCGCTTCATAGCAGGAGGTTATATCTCCATTTCCTATTACAGGTATCGTCACACTTTTCTTAACCTCTTTAATTATGTTCCAGTCTGATTTTCCCATATACTTCTGTTCTCTTGTACGTGGATGGACGGTTATGGCCGATGCCCCGGCATCTTCAATTTTTTCTGCAATTTCAACTGCATTTATATTGTATTTATCCCATCCGCTTCTAATTTTTACGGTTACAGGCATATCTACAGCATCAACAATACTCTTTATTATATCATATGCTTTTGTAGGATTTCTTAGCAATGCACAACCGGATTTGCCTTTTTCCGCCACTTTTCTGACAGGACATCCCATGTTGATGTCAAGGATGTCCGCATTGGTATTTTCTGATATGAACTTTGATGCACTTGTCAATGATTCTATTTCTGATCCAAATATTTGCAGGGATACAGGTTTTTCACAGTCACTTACCTCGAGCATTTCCTTTGTCTTGTCATTGTACTGAAGTACTGATCTATCCGATATCATCTCCGTTTCAATCAGCCCACATCCCATGGATTTAATGATATGTCTAAATGCATAATCGCATATGCCACTCATCGGGGCAAGAACTACCTGATTGTCTATTTTTACGTTATCAATTTTCCATTTCATATATTTCACATCAAGTTTAAAAAGGGAAGTAATCCTGTTACTATTCTTTATATTATTTTAGTTAATTATATTTATCTGTAAATAGGGAATAAGCGATATTTTATTAAAGATTCTCGGTTTTTTTCCACTTAGAAATATCAGCATTAATCATGTTTATCTTAGAGGGGACTGATGGATTATATGTTTACAGAGTAATGGTGTCTGTCTCAATTAGATATAAATATGAATAAAACAGATATTACAATTATTTGACATTGATTTCTCAAATATTTTTTACCATTTTAAAAAGGTAGGATACATATAGGGGAGTTTCTTATGGAAATATATCATGGAAGTTCTGTTATAGTTAAAAAACCCGAAATCAGAATTGAAAAATACAATAAAAATTTTTATCACGGTTTTTATTGTACATTACTTGAAAAACAGGCGATTCGTTGGGCAACACGTTTCGGAGATGGTTTTGTAAATAAATATGACTATGTTGTCGATAATTCCTTGAACATATTGTCCTTCGATAAGATGACTGAAGAATGGCTGGATTTTGTAGTCGATTGTAGAAGCGGCAAAGCACATGACTATGATATCATAGAAGACCCTGTCGCTGATGATATAATATACACATATGTTCAGGATTTTTTAGATGGAAAAATATCCAGAGAAGCATTTTGGGCTTTAGCTAAATTCAAATATCCTACACATCAGATTTGCTTCAATACTGAAAAATCACTTAAGACAATTTCATTCAAAGGAGTGGAAAGAGTACATGATGAAAAATAACAATGCATTATTTTATACCTGCAGTTTAATCGAGTTTATCTCCAGAAAAACAAAAAATCATCCGAAAGATGTTATTCATCATCTGGGGGATGACTTGGAAAGAATATATTACTACGAGGATGTTTTTTCATTGTGAACCTATTGAAAAGGTCGCCGATGAATTCATTGAACGTTCCAATATTGTAAACGGGGATTATGGCTATGTTTCCAAATGCATTTATTCAGTTCCGGGTTATTGGGATATAGCCAAGGTTTTTGAGCGTTTAATCGAGGACTGCTTTGATGAAGAAAATGTTTTTGAAGCAATACGTGAAGTCTATGCTTCATGGCTGGCAACCAAAATTTATAATTTCAACAGCGATTTGTATTATCAGCCAAGGAATTACTTGCGTGAATGTTATAAGCAGGGAATGATATTGGAGTAAATCCCCTTAAAAATAATGATTTTTTCAGCAATGATTTTTTTCTTTCTATTAACTAATTTTACTATTTCTTTGTTTGTTTAATGGATTAAGCGAGGTTAATCCCATTGTTAAGTATTTAAGTATCTAATTACATATACTTAATTATATCATCGAAATTAAGGGAATGTGTACCGATGAACAATATTATTAAAAAGTCACTGGCAATAATATTCATAATATTGATGTTTGTAATTGCACTGGTAAGTTATACCTACTTTACCGGTCATAGAACCAGTGTCATAGCACAAACCGATAAGGGTTATGTAACCAAGGAGACAGATAATCTCTATGAATCCAACAATACCATGGTCATCATTACAGGTATTCATCCAAGGGAAACGCTTGCAATAGATCCGGAAATTGAGTCGGCAAGACTATTTGCCATGACACATCAGGTAAATATGATAATATATAACGTAACGGTAACCAGTGATCCTACAGATTATGCTAAGGGAAGGGCTAACGGTGAAAAGCTGGTGGCAGATTATGTTGTTCCGGATATCATGACCACAAATGCCAAGGTAGTTATTATCAGCCATTCACATATTGCAACATATGGTGAGGGTTATTATGTCGCCACACCTGAGATGGATGAAGCATCCGTTAACTTGGCAAATGGTATAAAAGATGGTGGTATTGATTTCAATTATTATCCTAGAAC
>MUZY01000137.1:0-2326 GCA_003266065.1 Methanosphaera sp. rholeuAM130 | reverse complement strand
GAGGTCACGCTTAGAACGCATGATTTACTTAACAAATGCTATGAGTTGCTGTTTTAATTAAAGTTCAAAAATATTGTCATTAAAAAGAGGGGTATGGTGGAGGTTATTTTTTGACACGTTCGGACAGCTGTTGTCCTGCTACTCCAACATTATCCTGACTGTTCTCTTGGATTAGCACGGTTATTGTTTGGATAGGCAGTCCATATGCTTCCGCTACCACTTTGGATGTTTTTTCTATTATTTCTTTTTTCGTTTCTTTGGACACATTTCCAGGTCCTGATACTGTTATTACTGGCATTTTAAATACTCCTAATCATTTTTATATTTTTTGAATATTATTATATATGCTTTTTAGTTATATAATATTATTGTTATTAATGTATTAATAATGTTCCTTTTTTCAAAATATATTCTGTCATTGAAATTCTATTTTTCATTAAATGAGTAGTGCTTTTAGCAATATTTTCCATTTTGGACATTTAAGTTAAAATTGAATATGGCTCTTTTCTTTTAAATCTTACTCTATCCTTTTTTTAAGACATATGTTAAACAGTTGGAGATTATTTTACGGATGTGTTATTTTAATACTATTAATTATTTAACCAACATTAATCTTGATGAGGTAAACACGAAAATAAATCAGTTAACTACAATAAAAGCTACTGTAACAACAAACGACGGCTTGTTGGTTAATGAGGGAACAGTCACATTCACAACAACCGGTTACACAGAAACAGTAAATGTGGAAAAAGGTATTGCTACAGCAACACACACATTTACAGATACACTTACAGACACACTGTATGCAGAATATACTCCAAATGATAATACATGGTATTGTCCATCAGCAAACACAACCACAATCACTGTAACTAAAGATCCGGCAAACACAATAATAAACATTCAACCAGTTGAAGCCAATGTTGATGAGCAAACAACAATAACAGCAACGGTAACAACAGAAAACGAAACACCGGTCAATGATGGAACAGTTACATTCACAACAACAGGATATACAGAAACAGTAAACATAAGCAACGGAGTTGCAAGCACAAAACACACGTTCCACGAAGCATTAAACGATACACTAACGGCAACATTCAACCCGACAAATCCGGAAGATTACAATCCATCCACCAATACAACAACAGTCAACATCAAAATAGCACAAAGTGAATACACATTAAAAATAGATACCACAACATTCACTGTAAATGAGCAATGCACAATAAAAGCAACGATATACGCAGACAATACAATTGCAAGTAACATCACCAAAGGAAAAATAACATTCAAAATAAACGGCAGGACACTTAAAGACTTAAACGGTAGGGTAATCTATGCAAAAGTCATAAATGGAACAGCAACAATAGAAAATTACATAATACATGATGCATGGAACACTCAAGCCGTTATACAGGCAGTATACTCCGGTTCATCCGATTGTAGTAAATTAACAAGTGAAAAAACAGATATTGAAATCATACAGAAAGAGTTAACACTCACGATTAATGATGTAACAGCTAAATCAGGATCAACCGTTACACTCACAGCAACACTAAGTGATACAAACATAAATACCGGAAAAATAATATTCAAAATAAACGGTAAAACAGTAAAAGATGCAAACGGCAAGGTAATCTTTGTAAAAGTGACCGATGGACTGGTAACATTGGATTATTATGTTCCAGAATCAATGAAGCCAAAAGACTACTCATTAACGGCAATATATACCTCAATATATGGTGAAAAAATAGAAACAACCGCAATGCTTACGGTTAATGATTAAAAGAATATGCATTATATTCTTTTTATTAAATTCTTTTTTTTTAATTAATTGTTTATCTGAACATGTACTTAAATGAAATAAATGTTTTTTTAATATTTTTTTGAGGATATTGGATGTTGAGTGTATTATTTCATTAATTATTAGTTGCACTGTTATTTCAATATTGTTTTTAATGCATGATTTAGCTATTAAGTAACTTGTAGATTATCCCATCCTGCAGGGTTACATTGCACACGTATACTTTTTTGACATTGAATTCAAGTGCAAGAGCCTTTACAATAAGAAGGCTTGGAAGTATTGTATGTATTCTCTCTGAGTCCACCTGCAATAATGGCGTAAATGTTTCTTTATCGTTATAGGATAATTTTTCAAGCAGGGTATCTATAAGTTTAATGTCTATAGTGTTTGTCGTGTCTGTTTTTATTTTCATGTGTTCTATGAGTTTTTTTATTGTTGAGAATGTTTTTCCTATCCCGTAGATGTATTTTTTTTCATATGATCCGATGTTCAGGTCTTTAATCTTTTGTGTTATGTCAT
>MUZY01000029.1:12417-13302 GCA_003266065.1 Methanosphaera sp. rholeuAM130 | reverse complement strand
ATGAGAGGTACACCATTAATGCTACAGTTGATTGTAGTATTCTTCGGACCCTACTATATTTTTGGAATGACTTTATCACCTGAATACAGGATGATAGCGGTTATCATAGCATTTTCAATTAACTATGCAGCATACTTTGCTGAAATATTCAGAGGAGGAATTGAATCAATTCCTAAAGGTCAGTATGAAGCAGCTCAAGTTCTGGGATATTCCAAAATTGAAACTTTTTTTATAATAATTTTACCTCAAGTTATAAAAATCGTATTACCTTCCATTACAAATGAAGTAATTACACTTGTAAAAGATACATCATTATCCTTTGTTCTAGCAATTCCCGAGATGTTTACGGTTGCAAAACAAATTGCGGCGGCAGATGCATCAATTAGTGCATTGTTAGTGGCCGGTGGATTCTATTATGTATTCAATGTATTGGTTGCAGTTATCATGGCACGTTTAGAAAAACGTTTAAGTTATTATGATTAGGAGAGATATCATGGCTTTATTAGAAATTAGGAATCTTAAGAAAAGTTTCGGTGATAACGAGGTTTTAAAAGATATTTCTCTGGAAGTAAATAAGGGTGAAGTATTGTGTATCATAGGCCCATCGGGTTCCGGAAAATCAACACTTTTAAGATGTATCACAAAGCTCGAAACATATGACAGTGGAGAGATACTCTTTGATGGTACATTCGGATTGGTATTCCAAAACTTTAACCTATTCCCACATCATTCAGTGATGAAAAATATTACACACGCACCTTTAAAGGTTCAAAAAAGAGAAAAGAAAGAGGTATATGAGGAAGCTCGTGCTCTACTTAAAAAGATGGATTTGGCCGACAAGGAAGATGCATATCCATGTGAATTATCAGGTGGACAACAGCAAAG
>MUZY01000029.1:0-12405 GCA_003266065.1 Methanosphaera sp. rholeuAM130 | reverse complement strand
TTAAAGGTTATTAAGGATTTGGCAGCTGAACATATGACAATGGTCATTGTTACACACGAAATGACTTTTGCACGTAACGTTGCAGACAATATCATATTCATGGATAATGGATATATTCTTGAACAGGGAACACCAGAGGAAGTATTTTCTTCAGATAATGAGAGGATGAAATCTTTCTTAGGTAAATTCTATGATTAAAAAATCACTTTTTTTATCCCTTTATATTTTTTTTGAATACCGATGAGTTGACATTACAGAAAACTATTTTTTAATTAATGATTATTTAATTAACTGTTTTAAAGCTCTTTTTTTTAGATATTTCCATTATATTTAATACTTATTAACGATATATATTAATCTAATTCAATAAGGGTTGTGACTAGTATTATGACTGACAGTAACTATAAGAAACATTACCGCATTGTAAAAGATGTTAAAACATTGCCAATTAAGGATTATTTAAAAGATTATGTGGATTTTAACACGACGCTAAGTGCATGTAGAAAATGTCCCGCTTACAATAGGAATTGGGCATGTCCGGAATTTGATAGAAATTACAGTGAATTCTACAACTCCTATGAAAAGATAGATTTAATATATGTTAAGTTAATATTCGATGATTATATTAGACAAAAGAAACTTACCCAAAATCAGTGGGATGATTTCCTGCATGAAACGTTATTTAACGAAAAGGATAAACTCACGGAAGAACTTAAAGTAATTGAAAAGAATAAGAATGGGATTTACTTATCATCAGGTTATTGCAATATATGCAAGGAATGCTCAAAAATCAATGGTGAAGAATGCATGTTCCCAAACTTAAGAAGAAACAGCGTTGAATCCATTGGGGGATTAGTTGTAAAGATAACCCGGGAAATCTTTGATACCCAATTAAAATGGATTGATGAAAGTGGTAAAGTACCTGAATATTTATCCATTTTAAATGCCGTGATGTACTAGCCGGTTATTTATTTATTTCCTTATTTTTTAGGTATTTGTTTAAGAGTTCCTTTGAATGGGCATCGCATTCTACATTTTTCAGGTATTCGTCCAAGTTGTCTTCGGACAAATTATTTAATTCATCATTGACACTTTCCTCTTCAATTAAGAAATCATCTTCATCCATTTGTTCATTTTTAATTTCATTTTCTTTAATTTTATTAAGCAATTGATTTGTCTGGTTCATAATAATATTTTGTAATGCTGTTAATAAATATTTTTTATTGAAAAAAACAAAAAGCAGTAGGGGGGATTATAGTCCAATATACCAGTTGAGTAAATCGGGAGTTATGTATGCTTCTATAAATCCGGCCAGAATTAAAAGTACCATAACAAGCAATAATGAAATTAAAACGTCCTTAAATAGATATCTGGATTTATGCAATTCTCCCTTGAACGTCTTGTTGTTCTGCAGTACTCCCTTGATTAAGTTTATTTCTATCTGTGTAACCGACAGGCTTCCCACAAATGCAACTATACTTGAAGGTATTTCAAAGATTCCATGAGGCACTATACCCAGTAAAAATATGGCCGTTGGGGCAAGTCTCAACACATAACCCACCATGACACCATTTATAAAGTTTACTATAGCAGAATAGATGGAAAACGTCAGTCCACCTAGGATACATGTTAAATCTATGGCAAAGTTATGTTTAAACAAGTCAATAAATTGAAATGGCTTATCCCAGTCCTCTATTGGAGTAAATGATTCATCGTTGATACTTTCTATTTCATCGGCGGATACTAAGGAGTATCCTATTGCCATGGAAAAAAGAAATAGGAAAATTGATATCATATAGAATTTCTTGTTTCTATCAATGTATTGAGTCAATTCTTCAATGTAAAATGATTTTAATTTTTTCATTACTTTTCACTATAATAACTATTGGAACATTTAATATAAAAATCTTTTTTGTCGGAACAATAATACATATTAACATATGAGTACTTTTTCATTTAAATTTATTTTAGCTTTTATAATTTAAATTTAAGGTACCTCGTACCTCTATAGGGTATTAGCTTATATATGATGAATTATATATTAAATAACTAGATGAATATGGGGTTTTAAAATAATAAAATTTTTATGGAGGTTAATAATATGCACATTCCTGATGGATTAATAGGCAAATCTGATATAGCCTCGACATTAATCAATCCAGAATATCAATTAATAATTTATGCAATAATCAGCATTATCTTGCTTATATTAGTATTTAACAAATTCAGAAAAAATCACACCGAAAAGGACATACCGAAGGTGGCGTTGTTTGTTGTAGCATGTGTAATCGTTCAGATGATTGAAATACCACTGCCTGTACCTGCCTGTGTACACATATCGCTCATAACCATACTGGCGTTATATGATCTTGATTTATCGATGATAGTTTATGCCTTTGTAACCATTATACAGGCATTCCTCGGTGAAGGTGGAGTAAGTACCATGGGTATCAACGTGTTAAATCTGGCAATCCTGGCACCGCTGATTGCTTATTACGTATACAATATCCTGAAATCATATAACAAAAATATTGCACTCTTCCTATCCGGATTTGCAACAATAACATTGCTTGGTGTAATAGTAAGTATCGAATATGCCTTAGCGGGTGTTTATCCATTAACATTTGGTCTAACGGTAATAACACCTATAGAGGCTGTTGTAGGAGTACTGGAAGGTATCGTAACGGTCTTTGTAATGAATGCATTGCTCAAGGTAAAACCGGAGTTGGTACCTGAGTTAGCAGAATCAAATGGTGAATGATATGGATTATAAAGCATTGATAGTCATAGTTGTAGTGATTGTCCTTACAGCCATAGTTGCAAACAATGCATTGCATGAATATGAACAAAGCAACTATACGCTAGAGGAACATGACCATGATCATGGTGAAGATGAACATAACGAGTCACATGAAAGTGGTGAATCCCATGACGACAATTCACATGAACATGAAAGTCATGAAGAAGACGTAAAGCATAATACGACTTAGTGATATTGATATCACTACTCATTTTTTCTTAATTGAAGACTTTTAATCTTCTTTTCAATTTTCTTTTTTAATAATTTTTATCTTACACTTTTAATTAATCTTAATTATCACATAAATTATAGAAAAATTTAATTTTATGTTAATATATAATTATACTCATATTAACAAAAGTATTCGAGTGGTGCTAAAATGTATGATTTTGACAAAGTAATAGACAGGCATAATACCAACTCATTGAAATGGGATTCGACTGACGTTAAACTCCCCATGTGGGTGGCTGACATGGACTTTGCAGTGGTTAATGAAATAAAGGACAGTATAATCAAACGTGCAAATCATCAGATCTATGCATATTCGGTCGTTGATGATGAATATTTTGATTCATACATCTCATGGTGGAAAAGACGTCACAATTTAACTTTAAAGCGAGATTGCTTACTGTTTTCTACGGGAGTTATGCCTTCAATCAATAGCATTATCAGGTGTTTAACCGATGAAGGCGATAAGGTACTCATTCAAACACCTGTTTATAACGTCTTCTTTAATGTAGTATTAAACAATAACAGACTACTGGTAGAGAATAAACTGATCTATGAAGATGTTGAATACACAATTGATTTTGATGAATTGGAAAAACAGTTATCCGATGAAGACGTTAAACTGATGCTCTTGTGTAATCCCCATAATCCTGTTGGAAAGATATGGCAAAATGAGGAACTCGAAAGAATAATTAATTTATGCAATGAATACGATGTAATATTGGTATCCGATGACATTCATTGTGATTTGGTTAATCCGGGCAAAAGTTATAACCCCGTTTATTCTGTAGATGTTTCAAACAGAGATAATCTGATTATGTGTATGGCTCCAACAAAGACGTTCAACATAGCTGGTATACAAACATCAGCCGTTTACTGCGAAAATAGGAAATTATATGATTTGATTGAAAAACAGTTATTGGATGACTTCAATTCCATGCCCAACGTATTTTCCATATGTGCTGCTAAGGCGGCCTTCAAATATGGTGATGAATGGCTGGATGATATGAATGCGTATGTATATGAAAACAAGAAGATTGCAAGAAAGTACATCACCGAAAACGATTTGGATGTTGATGTTGTTGACTGTGAAGCAACTTATCTGCTGTGGATTGATTGTTCAAGAATATCAATGGATGCCGTTGATTTTTATGAATATTTGAAAAATTCATATGGATTATATGTATCACCTGGAATTAAATTTGGAGAAAATGGTAGTGATTTTATTAGAATGAATATAGCTTGTCCTAAAAGTACATTGTTGGAAGGATTATCTATTTTAAAGGAAGCTATATTATCATTAAAGTAATGCAGTTTTGACGGATAAAAATAGTAAATTATTATAACAATGTAAGGTGGAGTTAACTATGAAAGTTTTATTGGTAAACGGAAGTACAAGAAAAGAAGGATGTACATACACGGCATTAAATGAGATAAAAAATGTATTGGATAATGAGGACAATATTGATACGGAAGTATTCTGGATAGGTGATGATGCAGTATACGGTTGTAGGGCATGCGGATCATGTCAAAAACTGGGAAAATGCGTATATGATGACGTATCAAACATATTGGCACAGAAAATGAAAGACGCTGATGCAATAGTGCTTGGAAGTCCGGTCTATTTTGCAAGTATCAATGGATCCTTTGGTGCAGCACTCGACAAGGCATTCTATCAGAATTCATCAATATTTGAAAATAAAATAGGAGCATCAGTGGTAAGTTGCAGAAGAGGTGGAGCGGGAAGTGCATTCGACAGATTGAACAAATATTTCACCATTTCACGCATGCCAATAGCATCTGGACAGTACTGGAATGCAGTACATGGACAATCACCAGAAGAGGTAAAACAGGATATCGAGGGTATGCAGCAGATGAGAGATTTGGCCCGTTCAATAATATGGATGTTGAATAATTTAGCCAATACTCAAGTACAGAAGAGAGAAGAGAAAACATTCATGAATTTCATTCATTAAGATATGCTGATAAAAAATATCAATAAAGTATAAAGCTATAATAAAATAAATCTCTAATTAACAGTAACAATAGAGGAAGTATAAAAAATGTACACAGATGGAAAAATATTAGTAGGATGTAATGATAATACTGAAGTATACTTACTCCCGAAATTAGCAAATAGGCATGGAGTAATAGCCGGAGCTACAGGAACAGGTAAAACCGTAACAGTTAAAACGTTAAGCGAAGCATTTAGTGACATGGGAGTACCTGTATTTCTTGCTGACATGAAGGGGGATGTTGCAGGCTTAGCCAAGGTGGGTGAAGCTACAGGTAAAGTACAGGAAAGAGTGGAACAGTATTCACTTCAGGAAAAAGGATTCAGTTACAGGTCATTTCCGGTAGAATTTTGGGATTTGCTGGGAGAAAAGGGATTGCCGATAAGAGTAACCATATCAGAAATAGGACCATTGCTATTATCAAGGATACTAAATCTAACCGATGCCCAACAGGGAGTATTGAATATAGTATTCAGGGTAGCAGACGAAGAAGGATTATTGATTATAGACATTAAAGACCTGAAATCCATGATAAATTACGTGACGGAAAACAAAGACAAATACCAACCTAAATATGGAAATGTCGATACAAGAAGTGCAAATACCATTATAAGAGCATTGTTGACCTTGGAAGATCAGGGAGGCAATCAGTTCTTCGGTGAACCTGCACTCGATTTGAACGATTTAATTCAATGCGATGATCAGGGAAGAGGAATAATTAATATATTGGATGCAGTTAAATTATCATTATATCCGGACTTGTATTCAACGTTCCTCTTATGGTTAATGTCAAAATTATATGAGTCCTTGCCGGAGGTCGGTGATCTTGAAAAACCTAAATTGGTATTTTTCTTCGACGAGGCTCACTTATTATTCAACAACTTGTCGCCGGTATTTCTACAGAAAATAGATCAGATTATTAGATTAATTCGTTCCAAGGGAATCGGAATATACTTTATATCTCAAAATCCTGCGGATATACCTGATGCGATTTTATCGCAGTTGGGTAATAGGATTCAACATTCACTAAGGGCATACACCCCTAAAGATCAAAAGGGAGTCAAAGTGGCCGCCGAATCATTCAGAGAAAATCCGGAATTCTCTACGGTTGATGCAATTTCCAATTTGGAGATTGGAGAGGCATTAGTGTCATTGTTGGATGAAAAGGGTGTACCTGAAATAGTTCAAAAGGTTTATATCCTACCTCCACAAAGTTATCTTGGTTCAATTGATGATGAATACAGAAACCAGATAAATATGTATTCCGTTTATAAACAGAAATATGCCGAGAGCTTTGATAGGGAATCCGCATACGAATCCTTACTTCAGAGGATGAATATTGATGCAAACGAGATAATTACACAAGAGGCAAATGCTGAATATAATCCACAGAATACGCCTCAAAATAATCCTCAGAACAATCCGCAAAATGCACCTACAGAAGATACTGGCCAGGGTGGTTTGAAGTTACCTTCTATGGGTGATATATTGAACAACATTCCTACCCAAACCCAAACTAAAAGAAGATCAAATGCCAGCAGTCCATTGGATAAGGTTGTTACAACCGCTACAACTACCATAGCTAGAGAAGTCTCCAAACAGATAGTCAGGGGAATATTGGGAAACATGAAAACCAAGTAATCATGATGTTAGCGATGTATCCAAAAATACATCCAAACATTTTAATTTTTTTTGTGAGAATAATAAATGGATTTAACGATAAAACTGCTTCTTAATTAACAATTAATCCATACATGAAATTATTAAAAGATTTATATATCCTTGAACGTTCGTCTAATGAATATAAATCAAAAATAAACCAATATTATAAATATACTATTTTTCATAGTTTTAAATAAAATAATAAAAATTATTTATTTCTGGAATTAAACAAAATCCATTCTCCATTATTTGTTTAATATATATTATTATCCAGGTTGTTAAAAAGGAATATAACCCACAAAAATAGTGAATTGAATGGATTCTCTTGAAAAAATTCTGATTAAAAAAGTCATGGTAAATGCCTTTTTAGATAATATGATTAGATATATGATTCCAATATTTTTTATTGAATAAAATATGTTGAAAACAGCTAAAATAAATCATGTAACATGCATATATGGAAAATAGAACCGTTTTATAAAAGATAATCAATCATTAGATAAGTATTTAAGTAACTTATGATAATAGTATTTTTGGAAAGTATAATGTTTGAAACTTTCCAAGAATTAAAGCTTATCTGATGATTATCATAAAGAAAAAAAATTTAAATATTATTATAGTTCAAAAAAGTAAATAAAATATAAAAAGGAGTATTTAAAATGACCCAATCAAGCAAAAAAAATTTCAAATCAACAGAAATAATAATCGAAAAATTCAACCTAATATTAGATAGAATAATTAACGCAATTGCAAAAGGAGATTTAACCCCAGAAGACTTCAGCCGGGCAACAACAAAAATATATGAACTGATCGGATTTACAAGAAAAATAGTATTCCCATTCCTGACATCATTCTCAAGAAATAACAAGGAATTTGAAGAAAAGACAAGCCTTGACATAAATGAAATTAAAGTGATGTTAAGTCAACTGTTAGACAACCTGGAAAAATATTTAAGAGATGCAGAATCTCACCTAACAAAGGATGGAAAAATAGACACAAGCATGCTTAAAAACTACCTGGAATTTATAGGTGTTTTAATAAACAACCTCTTCTATATAATAGTCAGCACAATATCCTATGCTACAGGAAACATGACCGAAGAAGAATACAATGAATCATACGAAGAATTCAAAGCAAAACTAGAAGAAAACAAAAAGGTATTCAAAGAAAAATTTGAATAAAACCCCTTCTTTTACTCTTTTTTTTAAAAAAAAATTATTATATTCATAATTCAGATTTAATTATGAATTCCCTTATATTATATGAAATACTGAGAGTACAGACTCTACACCTAATATGAATATTACAAGTCCACCTGTAAATTCGATGACCCTTGAATATTTGATAGCTACTTTTGTTCCATATGTACCTATGACTAACCATGTTATGACGGTAATCAAACTTAAAATACCTAAAATAATTGGATTAACTGATGCAACTGCTCCTTGACAAGCCAAGACCAGGTTTTCTATATTACCGAATATCAATAATCCCCAAAATTCTTTATAATCACTTGCTGCCATTGTTTCACCATTTATTCATATTTTATGGATTGAATCATTGACTGCAATCCCAGGATTATAATTGCAATGGCACCTATTAATTCTATTACATCCGCATAGTCAATCAATATGTTAGTTCCAACAGTTCCCACAAATAGCCAAAATATAACGCATATTATACTCATTATACCCAATAATATGGGATTAACACCTTTAACTACCCCATGTGAAGATAGGATTAAATTTTCTATATTTCCAAAAATGATCAAACCTAAAAATGGAATAAACGGATCTAAAAACATATTATCACCTGATTAATTTTTCTATCAAATAAGATTAATTTTAAGTATTTTTTAAAATAAACATACATAATTACATAAAAAATAACTAATTATGTAAACATACAAGTTTATATTAGGTTATATTTCTTGTTTACATTATTATATTATCCAATCTATTATATATACCTAATATTAATTTATCTTAAAAAATACAGATATTAAATCTTGGATTCAATATTTTTTTTAAGAAAGAGAAAAAATAAAATCGATGCGATAAGATGAGTAAAAAAGAGTCAATTTGAAAATCGAGATATGATGCCTTATTTAATAAGTTTATTCTTTTTAGGGTTATTTGAGTCAATCTTCCCATTTATGAAAAATGAATTGGGCATATTTACATTTTAATAATATAATTAGGAATATTATCCATTGTATTCTATTATCTTTTTTATTTCCTGAAGTTTTGATGGTACTATCCTAACATCCATTCCATGATAAGTCTTGTATAAATTGATAAATTTTTGTTTTCTCAATGATTTTATTGCCTTTTTAATTTCTTTACATGAATATTGGTTTAAATTCCTGCATAAATTAATTATGGGTGTATGATGTTTTCCTATGCATCCATGTTTGAATAGCGTTGACAGTATATCTTTTTCAATTTCTTTATTACTCTGCATATATATAAATATAACTTATCTCATATATAATTATATGTATAAAAATTGTACATATTTGATTATTAAAAGTTTATTTTTTAAACATATTTGCGGTGATAGTAATGTATGAAAAAATATTTGGAAATTATCCCCAGGTAAAGGTAATAAATTACATTTTAATAAACCCAAAACGTGACTATACAAAAAAACAAATTGCTGTAGGTGCAAAAATATCCAGAGTAACTCTTGACTCATTTATAACCGATTTGATTAAGTTGAATATTATCGAAAAAGAAAATTCAAAATACAGACTTAATTTGAACTCCAGAATCGTTAAAATATTAATTGATGCACAGGTAAATATAGCGGAATTAATAATGAAAAATCAGATAGAAAAATCTGAAATAATCTTAGGTGAAGCCTTAAACGATGAAGAATTTGAAGAATTCATGAATTCAATAGATGATGAAATAGATATAGATGAAGAAATAGATAAACTGGAAAATAATGAACATATCAGCATTACACGTGAAGAATATGAAACATTGAAAAATAAACAACAATCAATAAACTCTTCGGAGAACTTATGTACGGATTTCATAATAAATGGATGTTATCCAGTTAAATCAAATAAAAGGATGATTAATTATGGATGAATTTAACAACAATCAAATGCCTAAAATTGTAATTAAGGAAAGTAAGACACAACCAGTATCAGGAGCTGTATGTGTAGGCTCAAATAATCAGATACGGGTAGCCTTTATAGAAGAAAAACTAGCAAACAATGAATTCGGTGATGTTGAAATAATACAGGAAGTTTCAACTCAAATCGTGATGACTCCTGAAATTGCAAGAAACATAATCCAGGTAATGCAGGACAACCTTGCACAAAACAATTACTAACTAAAATTAATTATTAAATTTATTTTCAAACTACTACTTTTTATAAAATATGAAATGGGAGATTTCTATAAAGAAATACTCCTAAAACAAATACCTTTTTATTCCATCCCCCACCTGGACAATCTTATAAAGCATTACTTCCCCTTATGACAACTCAATTTAACCTCAAATTGGATAAATCTATTCTCAAAGCTAGAAACAACCATAAACAAGAGAATTATGTCAATAGAAAACATTTATATAAAATATTAACTATAAATAGTTATATATTAATTCTAATATACTCTTAGACTTTTTTAGAATAATTAACATGGAAAGGTTAGATGAATAATGTTTGATGATTTAATTAACAGAAAAAAGAAAATTGCCGTAGTAGGTTTAGGGTATGTGGGCTTACCTCTTGCCAAATTGTTATCCACCAAGTATGACGTAATAGGTTTTGATGTAAATCAATATAAGATAGACATGTATCAAAAAGGAGTCGACTTGATAGATGAATGTGATAATTTAAATGACTTCAATATTACATTCACCTCAGACGAAGATATGATTGGTGAAGCTAACTTTATTATCGTAACTGTTCCAACACCTATTAACGAGGACAACACTCCAGATTTAGCCTTTATAAAATCATCAACAGAAATAGTGGCAAAAAACATGCCCAAAAACAGTATTGTTGTATATGAATCCACTGTCTATCCGGGAGTTACCGAGGATGTGTGTGTACCAATACTTGAGCGATGCTCCGGCTATAAATTGTGCAGGGATTTCAAGGTGGGGTATTCTCCTGAAAGGGTAAGTTCGGGAAAAAATAACATGAAGATATCCGATATAACCAAGATTGTATCGGCTATAGATGATGAATCATTGGACATTATAAGTAATGTATATGACAGCGTTTTAGATAAAGGAATCTACAGGGCAAAAAGCATTAAGGTAGCAGAAGCCGCCAAGATTACTGAAAACATTCAAAGGGATGTGAATATAGCCCTTGTAAATGAATTGTCCAAGATATACAACCAGATGGATATTAACGTTCAGGACGTATTGGATGCCGCCAGTACAAAGTGGAACTTCGTCAAATATGAGCCGGGACTGGTAGGCGGTCATTGTATAGGTGTTGATCCATACTATCTGATACACCAGTCAAGGAATCTCAAATATCCGACTCAACTGATTAGCACTGCAAGGGTAGTCAATGAATCCATGGTGGATTATATCTACGAAAATGTCGTCAATTTACTTGAAATGAACGATATTGAATTGGATGATGCAAAGATATTGGTATGCGGAATCACATTTAAGGAAAACTGCAATGACATCAGAAACAGCAAAATCATCAATGTAATAAATAAACTTATTGAAGCAGGTGTCGATATTACTGCAAATGATCCATGTGCCGTTGAAGATGAGGTCAGGGAAGTTTATAATCTTAGCCTTAGCGATGACGTCAAGGATAAGTTCGATGCCATAATAATGTCAGCGTCTCATTATGAATATGAAAACTGGGATTATGACAAATTCAAGGAATTATCCAAAGATAAAATCATATTAATCGACTTAAAGGAAAAATTCAAGGATAAAATGGTTGACAAGGATGACGTTTGCTACTGGTCACTCTAACAATTAACCTGACTTCCCCTTATTTATCTTTAATTAAGCCGATCCGGCTTTTTACCCATCCCTTTTTTTCAGTTTTTTGGGAATATGCTTTTTTCAATCAAATATTTAAAACATTTCTGATAAATAGTTATATATGAAGGGTTATGAAACAGCATTTGACATTTGTAAAATAGTCAATAAGGATGATAAAATTAGGGAAAACGAGTTACTTATTTATCCTGGCGGATGGAAGAATGATTTTTTCAGCATATTCATTAAAAACTTTGAAGAATACGATGAAAACGTTAAATATGCCTGTGATAAAATCAAAGAAGTTATCGATCAATGTGATGAATGGACTTTTATAAAAGATTCCTATGACGATAGGGTTAATCAAGTAGAAGTGCATGCAAAAAGGATGGAATAACTTCAAATCCTAAAGGTGAGTTAAACGCTCATAAACCTATTTTTTTCTATTGATGGGACATAGTTTAATCAATTTTTCTACCTATTTAAGAAAAATCATATCTTTTTTTAAGGATTTATCAAAATTATCATTCACATATAATGTATCTTGTCTTGTTTTTGTCGTGTGCCTGGTATAGTGTTTTTCTTGTGTTGTTGTTTTGTCTTGTTATATTGTATGTGTTTGTCTTTTTTATGATGTTTCTGTCTGGTTTTTGTGCATTTAGTATTGATTGTCGTGGCGGGTCTTGTTTTTCTATGTGTGTGATTGTGTCTGGGTTGTTGTGT
>MUZY01000072.1 GCA_003266065.1 Methanosphaera sp. rholeuAM130 | reverse complement strand
TCCACCCGGGTTCGAATCCCGGTCTCGGCGCTTTTCTTTTAAACTGTTTCTGTTGATATCTTTTAGAACGATTGCCTATAAAAGATTTATATTATTTTAGATAAATGATTAATTATAACAGTAATGACGTGATTATATATGACATCTAATGCAGAAAATGAATTCTTATCCAATGCTCAAAAAGAGATAAAACGACGTATTAAAAATGAAAATAAAGAATTGGAAACATTGCATGTGGAAGAAAAGGAATTGACAGATGCAATAAAGGGATATTCAGATTTTTCCACTGAATTAAAAAAATTTCTAGAGGAAAGCAGTAAAGACTTCAACCTTGATATCGACGAGTTGCCAAGATATTTTAAAAGCAATATAAATGAAGTGTATAGAAACTACGTACAAATAAGACAGGATGCATTAGATGAAATACAGGTAATGGAAAAATACGTCATAAAAAACAAACGTCAATTAAAGGATACCGAAAGAACACTTAAATTCTATCGTTCACAGTATATGGACAGCGACTTCTTTGAAGAGTGCCTGCCGCTGGTAGAACTCTACGAGGAAAAAATAAGGATATATCAAAACAACGAAAAGAATACTCTTGTAATAATAGAAAAGCTTAAGGAAATAATAAGAGCATTAAAAGATTGGAAATAATCCTCCAAATGCCCCTTTTTCGGAATCCTCTTTTTAACAAACTAAATTTAAGCTATTTTTTCCAGTCTCTCCATAGCCAATTCAAGGTTTTCATAGCTTTGGGCATAGGATAATCTTATGAACTTTTCGCCCTGTGAACCGAAGGCTTTACCCGGTACCATGATAACATCCTCTTTCACGGCTTTCTGCACGAATTGTTCAGGATTGTCATGGTGGAAGAATACATAGAATGCTCCATCAGGCATATGACAGTCAAGACCCATATCATTCAATGAGCTGACTACCAAATCCCTTCTTCTTTTGAACTCATTCGTCATATCCTTTACACATTCCTGACTGGAATTAAGTGCAACGTTGGCCGCGATTTGGGTAGCCGTATCGACACATGCAATGTTGTACTGGTGAACCTTAAGAATCTCGTCCATTATCTCAGGCCGTGAAGTACAGTAGCCTATTCGTAGTCCCGTCATGGCATATGCCTTGCTGAAACCGTTAATCGTTACCGTGTTGTCACAGTATGCCTGGAAACTGTAATGATTTTTTCCATAGATTATCTTTTCATAGATTTCATCGGAAATGATAATAATGTCGTTGTCTGTTGCAAAATCGCTGATTGCCTTCACATCCTCTTTTTCCAGTACGGCTCCTGTAGGATTTGATGGGGAATTGATTATCATCGCTTTGGTATTGTCCGTGACTGCCTCTTCAATATCTTCCACTTTGGTCTTGAACTCATTTTCGTACGTTGATTTGACGGGTACCGCATTAGCACCGGCAAGTGTAATGCACTCTTTGTATGACAGGAATGCCGGATCCTGTATCAAAACGTCATCTTTAGGATTAATCAGTGCCTGGATGGTGGAATATAATGCTTCACTTGCACCGACAGTTACAATCACGTCATTGCTGTCTGTTTTAATGTCATTGTCCTTTTTAAGTTTTTTAGCTATTGATTCACGTAAGGCAGGCTCTCCCTTGTTTTGTGAGTAATGGGTATAATTGTTGTCAAGAGCGTCCTTAAGAGCTTCGATGATATGTGGTGGCGTGTCAAAGTCAGGCTCACCTAAAGCTAGGTTGATTGCCGTGGGACTGGCCATTTCAAACATTTTACGTACCTGTGAAAGATTAATACTTTTTACTCTATCTGATGCATATTCCATGTGGATTACCTCTAAATATTTGTTAATTACTAGTATTATTTATCTACTTTATAGATTATTAATTTTTTTGGATTGATATGTATCATATCCATGGATATATATGACTTATTATTGTTATTTGGAGAATTATCTGGCCATTCTTTCAGATGGAAAAAGTTATTAAAACAAGTAAGTGAAAGTGTTATTATTAGCTAATGATTAATATCTAATGTTATTTGCTAAATAATTTTAAAAAAAGTGTTTGTAGAATTTAATCTACAATTTATGAAAGTCTAATTTGTAACGGTCAATACTTTCTGTGTTGCACGTATGCCATTTGACTGTGAGTTTCCATTATA
>MUZY01000127.1 GCA_003266065.1 Methanosphaera sp. rholeuAM130 | reverse complement strand
CTTCCCATCTAAGTACGTCTCTGTTACCGAACATTGGAACATTGAATTTGTCTTCAACGTTACTTAATCCAGCGTATGCTACAAAAGAACCGTGAGGAACTACAATGGCATTCATTGCTCTTAATTTATCCTGTACATCTTCGTTTACAATGTCTTTAAATTCATCTACAAAGATGAACTCATCAGCTACACCAAAACGTTCATAAGGTACTTCTTTTCCTTTTTCACATACTACGGCAGTTCTGAATCCTTCCATTTTAGCTCCTTTCAAGATATGGATGGCTGTATGACTACCTAAGGTAGCAATAGTGATGTTACTTTTGTCATATCCGTCTACGATTGATAATATGTCTTCTTTTTTTACTTTTCCCATATGTATTACATCCGCATTTTAATAAAAATTTTTTATAATAATATATATGTAAGTCAATACTTTTAATTTTTTTCAAAAATTATAAAAATTAATTTTCATTAATCATCAATTCAATTTTTTGTAACTGGGTATGACAGCCTATCGGAAAAATCAATCATGTAAATTTATTAACTAAAAAAAATATAATCTTATTCAAAGGAGATATCGTATATTTCTTCAACGGATTTTTAAATATTAAAATATTGTTAGAATTTAAAATATATCGTTAATCTTATTTATAAATAGGTTTTATTATTATTTCAGGGAGTATTTCATGTTAAAAGTTAATCAAGATTATTGTTTGGGATGTGGGGCTTGTGTAATAGTATGTCCCGTTAATCAGAGTATCTGTCCCCAAATCAGTGGTGGAAGCGGTCCGAATACGACGGAAGTGATTATGATGGTGGAAAATGGTGTCATAACATTATTCCATCCTGAAAAATGTCAGAAATGTATGAAGTGTAATCAAACGTGTCCAACAAAGGCTATTTATCATAAGGAGAATTAAAAAATGGATGAATTAGAGGTAGTCATTAATACTGGTTCAAGTATTATCCAGGCATTTTATGAGAAGAAGGGTTCAACGTTAAAGGATGAATACAGACAATCAACGGCTGTGGCCTTTATGGATTCCGAAGACATGGATTTGCTGTCATTAAAGCCCAGGGACAAGATAGATGTCATAACCAAGTGGGGTGAAGTCACGTTATTCGTTGATAAGTCACACGACGCACCACATAGGGGAATGATCTTTATTCCAAAGGGGCCATGGTCAAACATCATAGTCAGTCCAGAAACATACTGCTGCAACATACCGACATACAAGGGAATAAAAGGCAGAATAAGAAAATCAGACAAAGAAGTATATCTGGTGGCCGATTTGATGAGAAAGACATATAACAAGTATCCGTCTAAGGATGACGAATCGTTGGGTCAACTTCCGATTTACATTAAAAGAGGTTAGAATATGGAACATAAACCAATAACGGATTACGATGAAGAGGTAAGAAATTGTTGCTGTTCATATTGCGGAAACAACTGTGACGACATAACCTACCTTTTGAAGGATAATAAAATAGTAGGGGTAAGGCATGCATGCAGATTGGGTGCCAGTAAAATAATTAACGATCAGGATCAGCGACTGTTGAATCCATTGGTCCGTAACGAAGATGGAATTCTTGAAGAGACCACCTGGATTGTTGCATTGGACAAGGTAGCCCATTTATTGTATGACAGTCAAAGGCCGGTACTATACGGCTGGGGCGAAACCTCGGTTGAAGCAATCAAGGAAGGGATTAAACTGGCTCAAAGCACCGGTTCAGTAATAGACAATCAGTCGACAATATGTCACGGTACATCCATACAGGCATTTCAAAATGTGGGTCATCCCGTCATGACGCTCGGTGAGGTAAAAAACAGAGCCGATGTGATTATATACATAGGAACAAATCCGATGGATGATCATCCAAGACACCTCTCCAGATACACGACATTTGCACAGGGCTATTTCAGACCGAATGGACGTGACGACAGGACATTAATCACCTTGGATCCGAAATATACGAATACCGCCAAGGTATCTGATGAATGGATACANNGAACTTGTTGACATAATGAAGAATGCAGAGTGCGGGTCCCTGTTCTTCGGATTGGGATTGTCCCAGACACTGGCCAAACAGAGAAACGTTGACATACTCATTCAACTTATCGAGGATTTGAACAGATATACCAAATGGGCAATGTTGCCTATGAGGGGATTTTTCAACGTCAACGGATTTAACATTGCCATGACTACCGAAACGGGTTATCCATATGGCGTTGATTTTTCAAGGGGATATCCAAGATACATGGTTGGAGAGACGACCACAATCGATTTGTTAAACAGGAGAGAGCCGGACTTCTTTTTGGCTGTAGCGGCAGATCCGGGAGTTCAGTTTCCGGGCTATTCCATCAGGCACTTGGCGGATATTCCGGTAGTTCAAATCGATACCCACTGGGGACCATATACGGAATTGTCGGATATTGTTCTTCCAAGTACACGCGTCGGCGTTGAAACGGAGGGTACCGGTTACCGTATGGATTCAATCCCACTGTTTATGAAGAAGGTGGTTGAAAAGCCGGAAAATTGTCATTCGGATGAATGGATATTGAGTCAGTTAAACAAGAGAATCAACTCATTAAAAGAAAACGACGGGGCATTATAATGGAATACATATTAAAGGGCGGGATTGTATTTGATCCCAAAAATAATGTGAACGGTGAATCGAAAGATATTATGATAAAGGATGGATTCATCACAGATAACGTATCAAAGGATGCAAAGGTATTGGACGTATCAGGAAAATTGGTAATGCCCGGAGGTGTGGATTTACATTCACACATAGCAGGTCCGAAATTGGCCGTCGGTAGATTATACCGACCTGAAGACACCAGGCGAGGAATAAAAAAGGCACCAAACTCAGTGCAGGGATTTGAAACTGGTTTTTCAATACCTTCCTGTCCGACAATAGGATATCGTTACACTAAAATGGGTTATACTACAGTTACAGAAGCGGCAGTACCACCACTTGAGTCAAAACATGCGCATGAAGAAATAGAAAGCATACCTAACCTGGATATTCCGACTTTAACCCTCTTCGGAAACAACTGGTTCATGTTAAAATACGTAAAGGAAAACAACTTGGACGACTTGACATTATTTATCTCCAAATGGCTAAAATTGGCAAAAGGCTATGGAATCAAGATAGTAAATCCATGTGGAAGTG
>MUZY01000008.1:1775-5125 GCA_003266065.1 Methanosphaera sp. rholeuAM130 | reverse complement strand
TATTTAACTGCTCTTTCAACCATATACTTCTATGACGAAACAAGCAAGTTTTTTGCAGATAAACTAAATGTTGAATTTTCAAGACAACAAGAAGCTCAAGTACTTATTGGAGTACATTGTAGTGGAATAACCTATATGACAACACCTGATCCAACGTTAGGTTTAAGCATATATGGAAATGAATCAGATAAATTATATTTCAGATTAATGTCTACATTAATGTTATCTGAATGTGAACGAATGGCATTGCAGGCTTCAGGCCAAACAACAACAAGTGCATTCCAAATATTCTGGAAATCATTAAATGAATCAACACTAAATATAATATATAATGAAGATAACAATACCATTAAAATAGTTCCATATGCAGATGGATATGAGCTACAATGTTTGTTTATCATAGAATTAGACACGGGAATTGTATGGACATACACTTACAATTTTTATGAAACATTAATATTATTGACTCCAGAGTATCTCAAAGGTGCAACAACAATAGACAATCAAGGGGAATGTTACCATGATGAACGAACAGATGCCTTTTCAAATGCTCTTAGAAATCTGACAAATTATATTGATGCCGTAGGATATCGTATGGGTCAGGAAAACCATTCATTGATGCAGGAAATTGGAATTAAGTCAAAACATATCTGATGATATGGTAAGTTTCTTTGAAGACTGGGCAGGTGGAACAGCAATAACAGCAGGAATGACAATAGTACTCGCCTCAGGTGGAACAATGCTACCAGTAGTAGTAGGAGCAGCAATAGTAGGAATGGGCATAGGATTATGCTTACATGCAGCAGGAGCAGATGAACCATCAGACATATTAAACCCATATTACTGGACAAAAGCAGCACCAACAATAATAGAATCGGCAATAGTACCATATGGAGAAGTAAGAAGTGCTGCAAAAGGATTACAATTACTTGAGAAAGTAGGATTACCTTTATTCGATGAAGGAAAATTCGTACTGATGACAAGTTTAAAGACAAATACTTACAGTTCATTTAATAATTTACTATTCGAACAATCTAAAAATTATTTTGTATCGAATGGTATTGATTATGGATACTCAATTTTTGGTATTGAAATTCCTGAGTAGTGATATTATGAAATTATCAAGATATTTAAAGAAAATTGGTGACAGTTATTATAATTTTGTTGATTTTTTTCATATAACTACTGTAAATGAAAGTCGAATAGTTGTTGACTGGGGTATATCCTTTATATTTTTATTAGTAATAATAATTCATCCTGATACAATTTTCATGGAATATTTGTTAATTATTGTATTAATAAATGGTATAGAAACATATTTACATTTTAAGAAACATGGTATTTGGAAGAAAATTAGAAAAAAATATACAAAATAATCTCCCTTTACACTCTCCTTTAAAGATATTAAACAAGAAAAAATATATGGTTTTTTGAAGAAAGGGTATAGGATTATGCTTATATGCTACGGGAGTAAATGAACCATCAGACATATTAAACCCATATTACTGGACAAAAGCAGCACCAACAATAATAGAATCGGCAATAGTACCATATGGAGAAGTAAGAAGTGCTGCAAAAGGATTACAATTACTTGAGAAAGTAGGATTACCTTTATTCGATGAAGGAAAATTCGTACTGATGACAAGTTTAAAGACAAATACTTATAGTTCATTTAATAATTTATTAAAAAAACAAGCTGAAAATTATTTTATATCGAATGGTATTGATTATGGATACTCAATTTTCGGTATTGAAATTCTGGAGTAGTGATATTATGAAATTATCCGATTATTTAAAGAAAATTGGTGAAAATTATTATAATTTTGTTGATTTTTTTCATATAACTACTGCACCTGATGGTAAACTGATAATTTCATGGATTATTTGCATTCCATTATTAATATTAACATTTATTAAACATGACAATAAAATGTTGGGATTTTTTTCATGTTTTTTAATACTAATTATACTAGATACTTATTCTCATTTTAAGAAATATGGTGTTTGGGATAAAATTAGAAAAAAATATTCAAAATAATCTCCCATTCTAATCTCCTTTAAAAAATATTCCAGCAGGAATAATATATGGTTTTTTTGTAGGAAGGGGTATATGATTATGCTTAAATGTTACAGGACATATGAACAATTGGGCATTTTAAACCCATCTTATCGGTTAAAACAGAATCTACAATAGTAAAATCATCAATAATACACTATGGAACTATTAAACATGCAACAAAATACATTAAAATTAATAAATAAATCAGGCATTCAGATACTACAATGACAAATTGGGCTTGGAAAAATAGACAGCCACCGCAAGTTTCACCTGCACGGATTAAGAAAGTTCTTTGCAACACAATTGACCATAGCGGGGTACACAATGGGGATATTGACAGGCTCCTAGGTCATAAGGTAAAATCGGTCTTAAGCAAGTACTCCTACGCCAACAAGAACATAAAGTCGCAGTATTTGAAGGGGATAGAATATCTGAAAATCGAGGAAGACTCTGAGGAAGTTAAACAGTTGAAACAGCAGATAAGGGAACTGGAAGAGATAATTGTCAATAAGAATAAGAAAATAGCACAGCTTGAAGGATTGATGTAGGGAATATTCTGTACTGCTTCTTTGCTATGTTAGGAATATATTTTCTTTAGATTATATCAATTATTTAAACTTAAATCTATTTATGATTGATAAAGATTTTGATACTCATTCATTATAGAAAAAAATGGTTTAAAAGTAATTAATCATATATATTCTTTAATTAATGTACTCTTATTATTCCATCTACTTTATCAAAATCAGAGTCAAATGAATAAATTTCTGATATTCCTTGATTTTTCATTACATTTACTGCTGTACTATCAGCTAATGAGAGAGTTCCATCATATTTAAGAAAATGAATAATAGATTCATCCAATAATTTATCATAATTAATTATTGTATAATTATCTTTAATATATTCATAGATTTTGACTCCTACTTTTCCACCATTGCAACTGCCAATCAAATTAATTGTTTCTACAACCATTGGCATAGTAATGATTTTATCTTCTGTCATGATATTGGATAATAATTTGACTGCCTTTTCATGAAATTCATCTTTTTCTAAAACTAATGCTATAATAAAAGATGCATCAATAAATATCATAATTTCACCATTTTAATCCTTTTGAACCTCTTTTTTTAATTTCTACAGAATTGTATGGAACATCTTCTTTTATTAATCCAATAATATCTTTTTCAGTAACCTTTTTACGAGAAGTTAATAATATTCCTTCTTCAACATCTCGTAATTCAATATAATCCCCTGCGTTTATGTTTAATAATTTTCTAAATTCTAGTGG
>MUZY01000008.1:0-1748 GCA_003266065.1 Methanosphaera sp. rholeuAM130 | reverse complement strand
TATAAATATTTTCAAATTATTAATCAAATTAAAAAATATAACAAAAAATTTTAATATTTAAAATATTAAAAATATAGAAATTATTTTTATAAGACTCATAATAATAATCTTACATAATACCCTAAAGAAAATACTAATTAAGAGAGAAGATTTTTAATGCAATATGATGAAAACTTTGACTTTATCACCAAAAGTTTAAACCGAAAGGCATAATCGAAAGGAAAAAGTATAACTGAAAGTATCATTAGGACATATGTGACTGCACTAAACAGTTACGTAAAATTTTTAGACACAATCTTCTGTTCGATACGGGATTTGGACGAAAAAATAGTTGACACAATAGAAGATATTTCAAAAGTTCGAACGGAATAATCCAGAATACATAAATATTTTAAATAAGGATAATATAAAAATAGTCTATGAAGAATAAAAAGACCCTATATAATACCTAATTCGCCACTCATCGTGACAAGATTATATAGGCGTTACCTTATTATACTTACNNGTAAATGAAAAGTAACATATTTAATATTGTTTAACTGTTAATAAGCATATTGTTCATTTGATGATTAATTCTTAAAAAAATAGTGGATTTTAATCTTTTTATATGCATAATATAAAACAGGACATGGATAAATATATGAATAGAATTATAATGTACTTAAATCATATTATGGAACATATTTAACCGCTCTTTCAACCATATACTTCTATGACGAAACAAGTAAGTTCTTTGCAGATAAACTTAATGTTGATTTTTGGCAATGTTTTTTCCTGATATTTACATTTGTATCCTCTGTCAATGGACAGTGAAATGTTATGATGTCTGATGTGACAAAGAGTTCCTCCTTATCCGTAAAGCATATCCCATTATCAGCATATTTTTCAGGATGTTTGGTGTTTTCACTTATAAAAACCAGGAAAAAACGAATTATTTTAATTTTTTAAGCAATCTTTCTCGTTCTTTTTCGCTTAATCTTAACAGAATATCTATATCTGATAATTTTTCATCATTTAACTTATCATATATTGTATCATCTTTAATCTCATATCTTTCTTCGTTTTCCTTAATAAATTTCCAAATCTTATCCTGTTTGTTATGATAAGAATTTATTTCTTAATTTAAACAATCAATTAAATGTACGGTTTCTTCAATTTCATAATAATTATCTAAATCTTTACACAATATAATTCCAAATCATCAATGATCTCCTGACTACATTCTCATTTAATGTTAATGTCACATATCGACTCATTATTTCACCCTTACTAGTAATATATAAATTAACAGTTAAATATTATGTCAGTAGTTTATCTATATTCCTTTTATGATTAATTATTTTTTTCATAATATTTTAATTGTTCTATCCTAAAATGAATAGCTCAACTTCTATAGGTTGAGGATGGAAAGAAACTTCGGCAAAAAAGTATATATTCACTTATCCAACATACTAAAAAAAATTCTCACAAAAACCAACAGTTTCTCCTAGTTGGTTAAATTATATAGTGACTTTTGACCGACCTTTGAAATAATAAAAATTAAACACATTTAACATAATCCAGAAATATCATAGCCAATACTATAATTTTAAAAGTATAAATACTTTTTTTAGACATATTTCCTATAATTTAATTAAAAGTATCAAAACAAGTGGAATAACATGAATCTATTATAATCAACTTATAGCTGTAGTGGTATAGCAATCAAGTCTCAGATTAATGATCTGCCAGTTATTATAGAGGTGGAA
>MUZY01000215.1 GCA_003266065.1 Methanosphaera sp. rholeuAM130 | reverse complement strand
ACCTTATCCGCCGAATCTATATCGGTCTGTATCGTTGCAGGATTACTGTTTACGAGAATGGTTTCAACACCCTCTTCACGTAAAGATTTACATGCCTGTGATCCGGAATAATCAAATTCGGCTGCTTGTCCTATCTGTATTGGTCCAGAACCAATAATTAACACTTTATTAATATTTTCATCCTTTGGCATAATTTTAAACTCCTAAAAAATATTATTTCCCATTCCTGTTATTCTTAATAGCTTCTACAAATTTGTCAAAGAATTCTCTCGTATCATGAGGACCCGGTCCTGCTTCTGGATGATATTGAATACATGATATTGGTAATTCTTTATGAACTATGGCTTCAGGCGTTCCATCGTTTAAGTTTATCTGAGTAATCTCTAAATCAGTACCCTCAATGGAGTCCGGATCGATAGAGAAACTGTGATTCTGTGATGTGATATATACCTGTCCCGTTTTCAAGTCTTTGACCGGCTGATTAGAACCGCGATGGCCAAATTTCATCTTGTATATCTTGGCTCCAAATGCAAGTGCTATTATCTGTTGACCTAGACAAATTCCAGCTATAGGCATCTTTGTAGATAATTGCCGTAATGTATCCTGTATTTTATCAACATTTTCCGGATTTCCCGGACCGCTGGATACCAGTACACCATCAACGTCCATGGCCATTATCTCATCCGCACTACTGTCTGCCGGCATTAGAACTACACCCACATCCTCATATACAAGATTTGTGAGAATATTCCTCTTAACACCACAATCCAATACTGCAATGTTGTAGTCTTTTTTATCAGTAATGTATTTGGCTTCTTTTATAGTGATTTTGTCAACCAGGTACATGTCTTCAATGCTTGGCTGTTCAGCCACTATTTTAAGCAATTCTTCATCAGCAATGTCTATAGTTGCCACTGCCGCTTTCATGGAACCTACTTCCCTGATTTTAATAGTTAATGCACGAGTGTCAATTCCACTGATACCCGGTACGTCATTGTCCTTTAAGAAATCAGACAATGATTGTTCACTTTCCGGATGACACGGCTGGTCACATTGCTGTCTTACGATATATGCTTCTGCCTTAATATCATCAGATTGATACCACTTTCTAGAAACACCATAATTTCCTTCCAACGGATATGTTGACATTAATATCTGACCCTTGAATGAGGGATCAGTTAACGCTTCAACATAACCGGACATTGAGGTTGAAAATACAATTTCACCAGTTTTAATAGTTTCTGCTCCAAAACCTTCACCAATGAGAATCGTACCATCTTCCAATGCTAATTTTGCAGTCTTTACCACGTTTTAACCCCGATTATTATTTATATATATTTCAGATTATGAACCATTCATTTTTTGAATAATCATTAACCCGAATTATTCAATTATTTTTTTTTAACAGTTTAGATAAATAAACAAAAAAATAAAATGAGACATGTTCCAAGAGTAAATATGCATTACCCCTTAAAAAATGAATATTATATCAAATAAAATTTTTTAAAAATTATTTTCCAGCAGATAATCCATAAACAACTGAATTCATTAATGTCAATAATTCTCATATTGAATAAAAATTATTTAAGGAACATTAACTTTTAATTTTTAAAAACATAGCCAAAATAGCAGTATTGGATATAATTTTTCAGCATTTCATTTAATGTTCATTCCTAATAATAATATATAGTAATCCATAGTAAAAAAATTTAACCATAATTATTTCAGAATAAAAACAAAAAAAGTAGGGGCAAATATGGACTGCTGGTTGAGTCCAGAAAAACAGGAAATACTGGTCAATAGTTTAATTGCCTGTAATGTCATACTGCATGATAATTCCATCTTCCCCGTCACTATAATACTTTTCACAGTACTTAATCTGTTTAAAACCCATTTTAAGATAGAACTTTCTGGCGGTGATATTGGATTTTCTTACCTCCAATTTGACCGTGAATATGCCGTTGGATTTAATGAGATTCAACGCATTCTCCAACAGCACGGATCCTATCTTCATTGATCTGAATCTCTTATCCACCGCTATTGCAATGATATGACCGGAACCATCCCTAATCCAGAAAATTATATATCCAACAACGAACCTTCCCACTTGAGCTACGAGAAAACCGGCTCCCTTATTATATAAGTCAAGCAGAATACCTACCGGATATGGATCGGTAAATGACTGAAACTGAATCCTTAAAACATCATCAAGGTCACTAATCTGAAAATTTCTAATATCCAACTTAAACACTCATTCCCAATTATAGTATAACTAATTATAATTTTATTCAAAAATATATATAATATTATAATAAAAATACATGGGGATTAAGAGGAGATATTCATGAGCAACAATTGGGACAACTTTACGGAATATATCATAAGCAATTATGCCGATGCGTCATTGATTATAGAAGTTGGCGTTGGAAATATACTCGAGCCAAGCGACATACTCAAAAACAGGCTGGAATATACTGCCGTAAAATGTGTGGATATCAATCCGTCCAATGACGAAATCATTAAAGACGACGTTGAAAATCCCAACTATGCGATATATGAAAATGCCGATTTGATATATTCAATCAGACCCCCCGAGGAAATACAAAAGGATATATCAGATATAGCCAGGAATGTTGGATGTGACTGCATATTGAAACCATTTTCTTCAGAGGAATTATCATTCAAGATTAAACCACGCTTTAAATTGGTAAATTACAAAAGGGAAGTTTTTTACATAATGAAAAAACTATGATATGTCAATTTAAAATAGTATCCCCCACTTTCTCCACCACTTAAAAATATTTTAGAAAAAAACAGTTAAATTAAATCAAGAAAAACTTAGGATAGATTAAATAAAATCAAATCACATAATTAATATATAATGAAAAATAAAACGGGAGTGTTGAAATGAGATACATGGTAATGTCCGGTACATCTGATGCAACAAAAGTAATCAACTTTTTACATGAGGATGAAAATAATTATATTATCGCAACAACAGTCACCGACTACGGTGCAAAAATAGCAGAATCCGCGGGTGCAAATGAAGTAATATCAAAGGCATTGAAGGAGGAAGATTTCATAAAAGTCATCAAAGAAAAGAATGTCAAAACACTTATTGATGCCACCCATCCATTTGCATCTGTAGCAACCGAAACGGCCATTTCAAGTTGTCAAAAAGCCGGCATAAGATACATCAGATACGAAAGGGCATCAACGGTTCTACCCGAATCTGATTTGATTATCAAAGTTGCAACATTTGAAAAGGCAGCGGCAAAAGCGAAGGAACTTCTTGCAGA
>MUZY01000005.1:3624-3787 GCA_003266065.1 Methanosphaera sp. rholeuAM130 | reverse complement strand
GTTTTAGTGAAAATAGGATATGCTTTGCTATAATTATAACCTAATTTCTTTGTTATGACTCCTATTTGTTTTAAACTATACTCTACATTAAATTTTTCTTTAACAATATGTTGAACATCTTTCATTGATAAATTAGGAGTTGATTCTATAATATTATCCAATT
>MUZY01000005.1:337-3412 GCA_003266065.1 Methanosphaera sp. rholeuAM130 | reverse complement strand
AAAGTTTGGTTAATTACTATAAAAAGAAAAAAGGGGTTTAGGTAAATGATTTTAAATAATCAGTTAATGTTATCCATCGTAGTGTATAATCCCCAATGTTATTGATGATTTTTTCATGTTTTTCAGTTAGCAGTATCGCATTTGAATGTATCGCTATTGATATGGCAGACGATTCACATCTACCGTAGACCATTCCAAGTTTACCGGTTAAGATTGCCTTGTAAGTATAGTATTCATCCGATAAAATTATCATGTCCTCTACTTTAATCAAGTTGTTATCAAGGAAAACATTCAATTTTCTTACCCAAAGATTATCTTCCTTCAAAAATTCATCATAAATCTGTTGACTAATAATAAATTCATCCTTTAATTTCGTCTTTATTAAATCACAATCCAAAAATACTTTTAAACATTGAATTTGTGATATAACTATCTTAGTCACTTTAAATCATCCATCATAATTTATTAAATCTTCATTAAATGAATTAATTAATAATTCATCACGTTTACCTTCAGAGATAAGATTATCCTCATAAGTCTGATTAATGAGTTTAATGTAGTTTCCCATAATGAAATTATCATTATCCACATAAGGCCTGTATAACTTATCGCTGTAGCCCCGTTGTCTGGCGTTGTGAATAATTCCCGGAAGCAAATCGTCATACTCCTTATCCGTAATCTTATCCAACATCAACAGGCGTCTCAACATTGCCTTATGACTTATTTGGAAGAACTGCTCCGTTGAAATTATAGCATCCAAATCCCATTTTTCAATATTATTTTCCCGTTCATAATTCAGCAATGCACCATTAGACATCAACAGGCATGAAGCAAATTGATTTGCCATCTCTTCAATTTCATGGCTGCTTGTCATGTCACATTTTATAAATTTATCCTCATACAATAAATGATATAATTCATGGGCCAATGTAAATCTTTGTCTTCCCAGGGGATGATTAGAGTTGATGAATATTATATTTTGTCCTTTTGTCTTGTAAGATGATCCACTGATATAACCATCCATATCAAGGAATATAATCGTCACGTTCTTTACCTTGTTTAGAACTACTGAAAATATGTCAATCGGATCGTTTTCATTTATATTCCATCGTCTACGACAATCGTTTGCCTTTTCACATACTTCAAAGTAGGTATCTGGAAATTCCATATTAATCATCTTCACCTGTTAAATCTGCCAATAATTCTATATTTTTAATAATCTTATTCATTCTTGCAATGGTATTTAAGTCAAGATTTTTTTCTTCTGTTCTAAATGCAAATTTCGGCTTTGAATAATCGGAATTTCCCTCCAGTATATATTCTTCAGTACAATTGTATAAATCACATAGTTTTTCCAAAGAGGACACTGTAAGATTCCGTTGATTATTCTCTAGTTTAGCTATTTGACCTTGATTATAGCCAAGGTATCCTGCTACCTGTTTCTGGGTGAAATTGTAATTTTTTCTTAATTTTTTTAATCTTCCACCGATTGTTTCATCCATGATTATCCACTCGATTATTTCTTATGTTAATATTTATGACATAATACTTATTTATAATAATCTATAATTATATTCCATTGGAAAATTTTTGGAATCAGATAATAATTAACTATTCCAACACATATATTGTCAATTGTTATCTAAAAAAGTATTTGAAAAATCATTTAATAAAAAATACCATAATTTAATTATTTTTGGGAATATTCACCCATATCCTTCTGTTATTTACGACAGCCTCATAACACTGATGGAATATTAAACTCAGTAAATTGAAATTTAACATATGCCGATGAGTAATTCATTTCTTCCTGAAAAAACCGCATTATAGAAAATGACCCAAATGGAGAATATCCGAAGTATTTATCATATGCATAATGAATATTCCAACAGATGTCTAATCTCAATATTATTTGAAATAAATCATACGATGTATCATTATTTTATCAATATGTTATATAATTATCAATAAATAATATAATTTAATGAAAAATATCCATAAATTTATGAATATCGTTATCCCAACAAATAGAACATTAGGAATATTTTATAATTATTCAAAAATATTATTATGCCAACCTTTATATACTACTTGGGATATAATAAGAAATGTGAATGAAAATTCACAAAATTCATCACAGATCAAATCATAATCAAAAAAATAAAAAGTGATTAAAACGGTCTGATGTGAAATTAAAAGTATTGAATATATAATTTATGATCAATCAAAAATGTGTATCATCATAAATTTTATTCAAAAAATATTCATGGAATAATATGCCAAAAAGTATGTGAATAAATAAATTCATATCTTTAAAGTTCGAATTATTCTGATGAAAGCCCATAAAGTCCATAAATCCCATGTAAAAGCCTCATTGTATTCATGTTTTATCATGTATGCAAGTAAATAATATCTTTTGAATAAAAAAAAGGATTTATGGACAAATGGGTGTGCAATGCTAAAGAACATCTTTAAAGATAGAAAAAAAATAATCGTACATTCATAGTTATCTCAAATAATTTTAAAACTAAAAGAATTCCATTTAATAATTAAATTTTAAAATTAACACAAGATACTTACACTAAAAACATCTCTTAATAATAATTAGTAAAGTTTAAAAAGGTCGTGGTTATTTAGAGTCAGATATTTGATCAAACAGAGAATATTCATACATAAAAAATCACTCAATTAAAATTAGTTCAATCCCAATCACAAAAACTAATAATTTTTAGTCGTCTCCAAAGATAAAAGGTTTAAGGTCGTTTAATTAATAGTATTATGTAGATAAAGGGGTCTTAGTATATTTTATTATTCATTAAAAATTAGGGATATCTGATTGATCAACTATTCTGATGTTTTACATATCAAAGAATCTTTAGCTTAAAGATGAAATATTCATATCAACATATAAATAAGAGCTTTGAGTAAATCAAAGCTTGTGATTATTTTTTTTAAAGTGTTTAAATGAAATTAAATTCATTTAAAATCAATTAAGTATATATACTAAGAGTGATAAATAAGGAAATGGAACTTATAATAACCAAAAGTAAATAAAAATTTTAATATATTGAATTT
>MUZY01000005.1:0-233 GCA_003266065.1 Methanosphaera sp. rholeuAM130 | reverse complement strand
ACCCCCTCCCCATTACTTCCAACACCCCAAGTATTAATAATAACAGAATAAATCATAATTCATAACTATTTTTTTATATCATCCACCGATGATAAAATGAATAAAAACATAATAATTCTAAAAAATAATAAACAATATCCATTAAAAATTCATCATAGTATATTATAACTATAATAATCCAATATTTTGAAAAGATTTATATACTAACAAAACAAAAGATAATAGTATAAATA
>MUZY01000155.1 GCA_003266065.1 Methanosphaera sp. rholeuAM130 | reverse complement strand
AACAGGCAAACTCCAACTATCCATTCTTATGGATTGGAACGATGGACTACACTTACTTCGTAAATGATACATTGGACATATCCAACGGTACACACCTAATTTATCCACACGGTGGAGACATCTGGGGTAACATTTACGACTGGAAACGTGTAAATGCAACTTCATAAACATTAAAAACGAATATTATAGAATGATTTATTTCTCTTAATAAATCATTTTTTTTAATATTTCCACTACTTTTTTCTAATTATTTTTAAAGAGATGGTTAAAATTAATACTAAAAAATTAACAAAATTTCTAGGCTTGAAAGCTGTACGATTACTTATCTTACTGATTGTTGTAGCGGCCATTAGCTTTATAATGATTCAACTGTCTCCTATCGATCCTGTCCGGGCATATCTTGGTCAAAGAATTGTCAGCCAGGAACAGCTGGCGATTATGGGAGAGTATTGGGGAACGAATCTGACCTTAACCGAAAGGGTGATGGGTTGGCTTTCAACTCTCGCAAGTGGAAGCATGGGTTTTTCACTGATATACAGGGTTCCCGTAACAGAAGTCATATTGCAGAAATTCACGGCGTCATTGACTTTGATGGCCGTGTCATGGATAATATCTGCATTCGTAGGATTCGGTCTGGGAATTGTTGCCGGTGCTAAGGAAGGCACATTAACAGACAAGGCCATTAAAACATACTGTTACATACTGCAGTCTTCACCTACCTTCTGGATAGGACTGGTCTTTTTAATGGTATTTTCCGTGTATCTGGGCTGGTTCCCGATTGGATTGTCCGTTCCTATCGGACAGTTGTCCGATACCGTGACATTTTGGCAGTGGTTGGATAGGCTGATACTGCCGGCTATAACATTAAGCGTTGTGGGAATAGCCTCCATAACCATGTATACAAGGGACAAACTGATAAACGTTAAGAAAAGCGATTATTTCCTATTTGCACAGGCTAGAGGCGAAAGCTTCTGGGGAATAATTAAAAATCACGGTATAAGAAACGTGTTGCTTCCGGCAATTACTCTTCAGTTTTTGTCATTCAATGAACTTTTCGGCGGAACGATTCTTGTAGAACAGGTATTCTCATATCCGGGTATAGGTCAGGCAACGGTAGCTGCAGGATTAAGGTCTGACGTGCCGTTATTGTTGGGCATAGTCCTTGTAAGTGCAGTATTTGTATTTATGGGAAACTTCATTGCCGACCTGATTTATCAGTATGTCGATCCAAGAATAAGGAGTGTTGATGATGAATGAAACTCCATGGTACAATAAGGGATTATTCAGTTCATTAAACCTCAGACAGAAGACGCTGTTGACAATAGGATTAACGCTGTTGGTATTGCTGATGATATTCATCAGCGGTTTGATGATAGATTCAAATATAGCTACAAACTTTGCCATTAAGATGCAGCCTCCATCATTTGAACATATCTTCGGTACGGATTGGATGGGCCGGGACATGTTCACAAGGACAATAAAAGGTTTAAGCTTAAGTATCATGATCGGATTGGGTGCTTCCATTATATCCAGCATAATCGCCGTGATACTGGCATTCATCTCAAGCATCAATAGAATCTGCGATGAATTCGTATCATGGTTAATCGATTTATTTGCATCGATACCTCATATATTGCTAATCATGATGATATCAATCGCATTGGGTAAAGGTGCTTTCGGAGTAACGATGGCGGTGGCATTCAGTCACTGGGTAAACCTGACAAGGGTTTTAAGGGCTGAAATAATGCAGATTAACACTTCCGAGTATGTTGCATTATCCGAAAGATTTGGCAGAAGCAAATTGTGGATAGCAAAAGAACATATATTGCCTTTGGTATTGTCACAATTATTTGTAGGAACATTACTTGTATT
>MUZY01000133.1 GCA_003266065.1 Methanosphaera sp. rholeuAM130 | reverse complement strand
ATTTTTATTGACTTTTATTTTTATTAATCTAATTATTTCATTCAATTTCTACTTTCATGTTAAAATTCGTTTTCATTCAAGATTGTACTTTATTCTATCCTCCATTATCAGTATATGTTCACTAATAATCTTTTTGCAATATTTTCTAAAAAGTTCTTCAATTAAATTTAAATCAATTATTATTTTTTTGCACTCAAAGTATTACTCATATTTTTCGGTAATAATTTATTATGCATTCATAAACACTATTTTATTGACTATCATTATTTAAAATTATAATTAATGAATTAATCTTATTTTATATTATAAATAATTATTTAGTCTTATTTTTTTTAAATTTACTTTTTTACAAATATTTTTATAGTTATCAATCATATGTAATACATAGAAGTATTAATTTAATATGATACTTTTAATCTATGTGGGTATATAAAACAGTATAAAAAAATGGTGAAATATATGGCGATAAAACGTTTTACAAAAATGGAAACTGAAAATGTGGATGACATGCTGTTTGGTGAAACCAAACATCCTGTTAAATTAGGATTAGATCAAGTAGCTGGTGGAGGATTAGTTTATCCAAACATCAAGGTAGCACCTGCTGAAGGATCAGAAGAAACCATAGATGGTTTAGAGGCAACCTCAAAAAATATTGCATTTGCAGCAACTCAACGTGCAGCAGACATTGGATTACCTGCAATGCAGATTGAAACAGAACACGTACAGCAGCAATCTATCAGCAGAGAGGCATCTGAAAGATGTACGGCTGTAACATGGGAACAACTTGAAATATTACATGATAAATTCGGTACTAGAGTATCTCTGATGAGTACTGTGGCAGATATGAGAGAAGAGGAAAACGGTTTACGTGGATCTGAATTCGACATTGCTATGGATGAATCATTTGAAGCATGTGCTCAAAACGGTGCATCAATGTTATGTATCGAAACTGTTGGTGGAAAAGTTGTATCAGACTACGGTATTTCAAGAGGAGACGCAAGAGCTATACTCTACGGTATAGGTGTACTCGGTTCCAACGATATGGAATACATGTGGACTAAAAT